>JBGPXQ010000087.1:0-8922 GCA_041492805.1 Terriglobia bacterium
CTTGGTTTGATACTAGCGGTGCTCGGAGCGATGAAGGAAGAGAGGGAGGAAGAGGAGGCGATATGATCCAAGTTACAATCGCCGTATTATTGTCTGCCTTGGCCGTATTCGCGGTCGGCCTGTGGGCGGTGATGACCTCTCGCTCCGCAAAGAAGAGTCCTGCAAACGAGCTTGGTGCGAGCGAACTGCTGGCCAAGTCTATCGCAGGATTTGCCCCGAAACAGTAGGCTGTCAAACCAAGATGTGCCTCCAAGTGACTCCCCCCAAACCAAATTAGCACACTACCGGGAATCCCATATCCGGGACTTTGGCTGACCCCATACCACTCGCGCGTCCGAACCCCCTGCGCGGTGGCGGGTTCCACATCCTTTCGCAATAATGCGAAAGGGTGGGGCTTGTTGCCCTCATCCTGATTCTTGCGGTTCAACTCAGAATTGGGATCGCTTGGATTTGGTAGGGGCGGTGGGGATCGAACCCACGACCTTTGGCTTAAAAGGCCACTGCTCTACCACTGAGCTACGCCCCTCGAGCGAGTCGAACGATTCTAGCCTGTGCGCCGTGCCGCCGCAACCCGCGCCGGCGAAACTCCGCGGCGAATGGACGCTGCGGCGAACGCACTTCCGCCCCAGCGCACAGAATGCAAAGTGAAAACGCCGCGGCACCGCAACTCGCAGCGGAGGCTTACTCGGAAGCCAGCGGCTCGAGGCGAGGCCGCTTGCGTTTCCATTGATAATCCTTGCGCAACTTCCCCTGGTGCTTCTTCAATTGCGTTTCGAGCTCGCCGTAGGCTTGCTTCACGCTCGCTCGCACGTCGGGCCCTTCGCCGGTGACGTGCAGCGTTCCGGTTGGCAGCGAAAGAGTGAGGGATATGGCGAATTCCACCTTTCGCGGAACTTTGCTAAACGCTCCGTGAAGCTGGACAAGGTCCGGCGGATACCGTTTCAGTAGTTTGGTCACCTTCGGTGCATTTCGTATGATTTCCTCTTCCACCACCGTGTGCATTTCCAATTGTTTGCACGTAAGTGTGATTTTCATCGCGCCACCTTGGCCATGCGGATCCGGAAAGGACTTTCGAGGTTTGCTGAAGAATCAGATCAGGCATTTGACCGCCCGCAAATCTAGGATAGCAAGACCGGGGCGCTCCTGCAACCCGCTTGGACATCGCCGCCGATTGACACTGTCCCAACAAGCATCATAGGCTGGTTTTGTTCCCCGCAGAGGGCGGGACAATGGCGAAATCCGCGAAATCTTCGGCGGCAGCCGTGCCACGCGGCACGAGCCAAGTGCTGGTCGGAACCGCAGGTTGGTCCTACTCCGACTGGAACGGCATTGTCTATCCCGCGCGCCGGGCAGCGAATTTTCACGAAGCGGCTTATCTCTCCGAATTTTTCGATGCCATCGAGATTAACACTTCGTTCTACCATCCGCTGCGCCCCGAACTCGCGCGCCAGTGGATCGAGCGCGTCGCGGCAAACCCGCGATTCCGTTTCACGGCAAAGCTCTGGCAGAAATTCACTCACGAGCCCGGCGCCGCGGCCGAAGACGAAGCGGCGGTGCGTGCGGGATTTGATCCGCTGCGAGAGGCCGGGCGGCTTGGCGCGGTCCTGCTCCAATTCCCCTTTTCGTTTCACAATACGCCCGAGAATTTCGCCCGGCTCGAGCGCTTGCTTCGCGCCTTCGGCGATTATCCTCTCGTCGTCGAGGTGCGTCATTCCACGTGGGCGCAAAAGAAATTCTACGAAATGTTGCACGAGCGCGGCGTCGGTTTCTGCAACATCGACCAGCCCGTGATCGGCCGCTCGATTCAGCCGACCGAGCGCGCCACTTCGCCGGTGGGATATATCCGGCTCCACGGGCGGCGCTACGACACTTGGTTCAGCGACGACCCTACGACGCCCCCCGAAGAGCGTTACAACTACCTCTACTCGGAGAAGGAGCTCGGCCCGTGGGCCGAGCGGATCAACAAGGTGGCTTCGCACGCGGAGACCACATTCGTCATCACCAACAATCATTATCAAGGCAAGGCGGTCGTGAACGCGCTCGAGCTGATCCACCTGCTCACCGGCAAGAAAGTGAAAGTGCCCGAGCCGCTGCGGCATCACTATCCGCAGCTCGAAGCGATCGCGAGCGAGCCATCGCAAGAGCCGATGCTCTTCCCCATGCCTCCGCGCTAAGACACACGCACCTCGACAAGTCCATCAGCGAGAGGCTTGTAGTATTCGGAAGTTTGCCGGTTACTTCTTGAAGAGGTTGTCGAAGGCCTTGCGCGCGTCGTTGGGCCGTTCCGAAGTCGTCGAAACAGGGTTGTTGGTCGCGTAGGCGATCGGCGCAGTGTCTTTCTCCACCGTCACCCGCAATTCGAAAAATGTGCAATCGTTGCGCGCATCTTTTTTCGCAATGCGTTCGGGAATCGGTTGGGTGCATTCGAACTGCGCCGCGGTATCGAAGTGCACGCACTGTTTGCAGCAGTGCAAATCGGCGTTGCAGCGCGGGCACTGCCCGCTGAGATCGAAGCCCGGCGCGAGTGCGGCGCCGCAATTCGAGCAGCGCGCCCGCGTCACCGTACCGACCATGCGCGGTGTCCGCGGCCCCATTTGATCTTGCCGGGGACGCGGCTCCTGCGGGCGGTCCTTCTTTTTCTCGGGCCGGTCGGTGCTCTGGTAGCCCTTTTGTTTATACTTCCTCTCCATAGACTCCTCCGGGGGGATGATTCATCATAGCCCTGAAATGCATGTGGCGACTGTGAAAACCAGGCCTGGTGTGGAACAGTAATCCCGCGTGCCGCCTGTCTAGGGAAGACGTGGAGTGCCGTTTCCAACCTTACGAACTGAACGCCTCAACAGAATAGACCGGTGGCAGGAAATCAGCAAGCAAATCCCACTCGCGGCCCTCGTTTCGCGTGTAAAAAACCTGCCCGGCGGCCGTGCCGAAATAGACCCCGGCGGGATCGGCCGAATCAGTGGACATCGCCTCGCGCAGCACGAGCAGATGCGCGTTGCGCGACGGCAAACCGCTCGACTGCCTTTGCCACGCGCGGCCGCCGTTCTGCGAGCGATATGCCGACAGCCGGCCATCCGGACACGCGCGAAAAAAGGAGCTGGTCATCGGCACGACCCACACGGTGTCCGGCTCGTGAGGATGAACCGCGATGGGAAAGCCGAAGCGCGAGGACAATCCGCGCGAAATGTCCGTCCACTTATCGCCTGCGGAATCGGAGCGGTAAACGCCGCAGTGGTTCTGCTGATAGAGCAGCCCCGCTCGCCCGGGCGCGAGAGCCAGCTTGTGCACGCACTGGCCAAGCTCTGGAAATTTGTTGGGCATAAAATCGGCGCGCGTTCCCCGATTGCGCGGCTGCCACGTGGCCCCGCCATCGTCGGTGCGAAATACGCCCGCCGCGGAAATCGCGATATGCATCCGCTGCGGATTCTCCGGGTCCGGCAAAATCGTGTGCAAAATCATCCCGCCCTTGCCGGGCATCCAGCGCGAGCGAGTGGCGTGGCGGTTCAGGCCTTTCACTTCGCTCCAGGTGACGCCGCTGTCCTCGCTGCGGAAAAGTCCGGCAGGATCCACGCCCGCGTACACAACGCCCGGCTCGCTCGGGCGTCCGGGACGAATGTGCCAAACGCACTTCACCGAAAGGCCGGAGTTTTTCGCGTATCGCACGCCGCCCTTGGTGCGAAGCCATTTTCGCCCGCCGTCGTGGCTGCGCTGGATGTCGCAGCCCCACCACTCGGAGTACGTCGCGGCGTACCAGGTTTCGCGGTCGCGCGGATCGCAAATGAAGTGATGGACATTCAGCCCCTTGAACAGAGGGCCCTGGACCGACCAACGCTTGCGGCGCGCGTCACTGCGAAATACAAAGCCGCCCTTCGCGGTTCCTACCAAGAGCAGAATCGAGCCCGGCTTCAATTTGGCCATGCGTCACCCTTTCTCGCTGCGTGCCTGTGCGTACGCACAGGAATAATGCCGAAAAATAACGATTTTTGCCACCTTGGCGCAAGCTTTTTCGCCCGGCGGTCTCGCTCGGCACGGGCAGAATTAAAATTGGGCCTCGTTTTGGTGGCCGATTCGAGGGCGAGGAAAGCGGTCCGCAAGCCCAAAAATCGTTTTTCGATTAGAACAGGGTCATGCCCTGTGTTTTGTGCGAGTTGAGGTGTTGCATGTGGGCGATTCATTTTCGATTAGAAACGGCCTCCGGAGGCGATGGGAGGGCCGAATCGAGTGTAGGTTTTTCGTGCTGCCCCACCTCAGAATTGAGGACGGGGACGAGCAAAGGAGGCGGCAGAAGGGCCGGGCCGGCGGCAGGCAGGGAATCTGCGGAAGCCGCCGTGGCACCTGATGCGGAGGGCCGTGAATCGCGGACGATTACATGGGTCATGCGGACGCGCTTAGGCGGCTCGTTCCATTTGTTGTCGTCGGTGAGGATGGTGTGGGCGCGGACGGCTCGGAGGATAGTCTCGCCGGTGATGGTGGCCTCGTGTACGCGCTCGAGCAGCTTTTCGATTACGCCGCGGAGATTGCGCCGGCGGCGGGCGAAAAGACCGGTGGCGTGGGCGTGGCGGTAGAGCGTGGACCAGTGAGACAGTTGGTATTCGCTGGCAATCCTGGCAGGGCTGCACCAATGGAGGAATTCGTGCTCGATGGCGTCGCGATCCGGATGAGCGCAGACTTCGCACTTGCGGGCGTGGCGTGACTTTGTTGCGTCGCTTGCGGCTCGATTGTCTCGGCTCATACCGCACGGTAGCACGGTGCGGGAGTGGTGGGAAGAGACAGCGCCTGTGGTCATTGGAAGCTGGGTGTCAGGTGTGAGGCTGGAAGCTGAATTTGGAAGGCTGCGAGGGCCACTTATCTTTGATCTTGCACGGTCCTTGCGGTTCACGCAGAGAGAGAAAATCCGCACCCTTGAAAACCGCAAGGGCGGCGGCACCCACATCTCACACCGATCAAGGACCGTACGCGAATGATATAGTTCGGCGTTGCCTCATGACCAATCAAAATGTCGAAATAGATTCTCTGCTCCACCCGCCAGAAATGAGCATATTTCTTGAGCCGCTTCTTCAGCATCACCGCTACGGCGGAAAGGACACATTGCCGAAGGAATTACTCCCGCAGCTATTCGAAGCTTCCGGCCAAGTCATCAAGGCGATAGGCTACCCCGTATTGAGGAGGACGTGCCTATGACACTTCAACTCGGCCTAGTTGGTAGAGATGGAATCGTTCTGGCGAGTGATTTGAAGACACTCTTCTTCGATGAAGTCATGACCGGCGGTCTAACCTCGAAAATCCTCACCGATGCTAAGAACGGGATACTTCTAGCTTTCTCGGGATATGAAATCTCTCAAAAGGTGGCGAGAGCCATCCTCGCTGACCCAAACATTCTTGACACCGACGATCCGCGCCATTCTATAGAGGAGTTGGCGACCCAAGTCTACCATGAACCATTTCCCGATCATGCGACGCCTCCCAGAACAGACAGCGAAATTCTAATCGTTTCACTTCGTAACCTGAACCATTTGTACAGCCTGGAAATGAAGTCCACGAGGTGCCTTCTTAATGTGCGCAAAGACAAGGCCGTCGCTGGGCACCAAACCAATACAGCAGTTTTCTTTACAGAAAGATACTATACGAGAGGATCGGTTTTCGAGTTGGCGTTTCTGGCTGCGCATACAATATTGGAAGCGTCAAAGCTCAACCCGTGCGGCATCGAAGGAGTTGAGATTTTCGTTTGCACAAGAGAGGGTTTCAAATCACTTTCGGACAGTGAGATCGCAGTTCTCAAAAAGGAATCGGACAAGCTCGATAGGTGCTTAGGAAATGCCTTAAGGAAGCAGCATTTCTAAAGCCCACGGAGCCAGGTCTTGGGCGCGACCGACGCCCCCCCGCGCCGCAGCGAATCAAGTGAGATGGCGGCGTCACGGAGATCGTCCCCGTCCCTGGAGACACCCGTATGAAAGCGAAAAGACTATGTGATTAGCCAAACAGCCTGTGTGGGACTTCAGGTGATTGTAGCGCGTGCGTGCGATCCGGCAATGACCAGCTCGCCTGGTCCGATATCACCGCTGCTTCTGTTCTTTCTTTTTCTGCCCTTCCACGTTCTGTTCTTCTTCCTCCCCTATCTTCGCCAAAGCTGCCCGATCTTCTGGAGTCGCGTTGGCGCTTGCCATTAGCACCTGTAGCCTCAGTTTTTCTCTGCGTCTGTCCTTCCGTTTGCGGTCCTCTTTATCGTCATAATCCCACGACAGGCTTTCGAGCAGCTCCAGTTCCTGTGCCAGAACTTTGTAACGCTCGTTATGTTCCAAGAGAAGCTTCGCCATGTTCCGATCTTGCACGTACAGTGGGCCGAGACCAAATTCCTCTGCGTCCTTGGCGCGTACGCCTCGATCCCGAGAGATAGCCGTCCAAATTACAGCGACCTCGTACCTCAAGATGTCCATCACCTCAATCGAATGGTATTCCCAGGCCCGATCGATGCCCCTAAGCAGGAGAAACACGGCCCACACACTAACAATGAGAGCCACGCCCAGCACGGCAAAAAAGATCGCCATTTCGCACCCCTTCGCGGCCAGCGCTAGTCACTGCTCCTCAATTCCGCTACAGGAAGCAACCGCGCGGCTGAGGGCAACTTCGCATTCCTATACCGCAGTGCGCACGGCGAGCCAGGTCGTGGCGGGTGGCCAAGAAGCCGTGAATGCTTCACTTTTTCTTGCCCTCAGAACACGGTAAGGATACCACCGTTGAAATTCACTCCGGCGTCGGAATGCGCGGGTGAAGGGCAGCCCGACCCTGCCGATCAGCTCTATCTCGGCCATTCGGCACTCATCACTAGCGGATGAAGCGCAGGCAGTTGCCATCGGCGTCTTTGACATACATTTCTCGAGTGCCCCAAGTCTGGTCCACGGGTCCGGTATCAATCCTGACACCCTTCGCGAGGAATTCGGCGCAAAGCGCATCCACGTCCTCGACGAGCAGGTTGGCCACGCCGCCCGAAACGCCGTCGCCGGAAAACGAGGAGACGTGCAACCAAACTCCATCGCGCCTCAAGCCCATGTAGCAGGGATCCGGCTTCGCCTCATCAAAGCGATGGGCGAATTCCCGGCGGAAGCCGAGCCGGTTGCAATAGAAGTCCTCCGCCGCAGCCGAGTTCGACACATGAAGGAGAGGGATCGCGAGCTTCAACAAATTGCACCTCACTCTGAGCCGCTGCGCCAGATTCTACAACCGCGGGAGCAAAATCTCACTCTCGTGAGAGTTCCCTTACCTTAATTGTTTTCTGATTCCGCCCCGCGCGACGCGGGCTTCGGGCCGGAGAGTTCGCTCGCCAATTTCACAACTGAGACCAGAGCCGGCAGAGGCCTTCGGCGGGGAGGTCGGGCTGGAGGAATTTCCGCGGACGTCCGTCGGCGGCGAGGAGGGCTTCGGCGGCGAGGTAGCCGCTGCGGACGGCTCCTTCCATCGTGGAGGGCCAGCCGGTGCGCGTCCAATCGCCGGCGAGGAATAAATTGGGAATCGGGCTTTGCTGCGCGGGGCGCCAGCGGTCCACGCCCGGGGCGGGCGAAAACGTGGCGGAAACTTCCTTGACCACGGTGGCTTTGACCAAACGCGCGTCGAGCACGGCAGGCAAGACGTCGGCGAGCTCGGCGAGGCAGAGATTGATGATTTCCTGGCGCGAGCGAGGGACGAGATCGTAGGAGGCGCTGATGACGAGCTGCAAATATTGTTCGCGTTCGCCGCTCTCGCTCATCGCAGCCGCGCCGGAATCAGCGGCGGAGAGACGCGACTTGTTGAAAATCCACTGCACGGTGTGATCGAGCAGCGTCAGGTACGGCTCGTACATGACAGGACGGTCAAACCACAAATGGACGCCCGTAATCGGCGAAGTGCGCAGGTTGCGCAAATTGGAAAAAGAAGATTCGCGCTCGATCACTTCGGCGGGAAGCGCGCCGAGCAAGGCGTCGTGCGGAACGGCGGCGACATAGGCATCCGCGGTTTGCTGCGAGCCGTCGTCGAGAACAATCCCGGCGACGCGTCCATCCGCCACACGAATCTCGCGGACTCCGGCGCGGCTGCGCACTTCCCCGCCCCGGCGCTCGACCGCCTCGCGGCAGCCATCGTACAAATCGCCAAGCGGCACTGAAGGGATTCCGATGCGGCCGCCGTTGCGATTCGCCAGGAACGCTTTCCAGAAAACATCAATTGCATAACGCGCGTCGGTGCGGTCGAGGTTTTCATCGAGGGCGCTGACCAGCACGACGCGCCAGAAGCGTTCCATCGCACGGGGGGTTTGCCCGCGAGCGCGGAGCCAGTCGAGCATGGAGACGCCTTCGGCGCCGACGGGACGGCCGCCACTGCGGGCAATTTCGAGCAGGGCGCGCGCGATGCCCCGCTTGTCCTTCCAGGAAAGCGCGGAGAACAGCAGGAAGGAGGGAGTGAGATGAAACGGCGGCGGCAGGGGCGACGGCTCGATGACCGAGCGTCGGCCGTCCCGATCGGCAAAGATCAAGCGATCGTAGAACCGGATTTTCCCGACGGCGCCGGCGCGCCGATAAAAATCATCGAGATTCGTGCAGCAGCCGAGCGTGACGTGCTGGCAATTGTCGACGTGGCTGCCGTCGGGGAGCAAATAGGAAGTGGCGCGTCCGCCCAGGTGGGGCCGCTTTTCAAACATCCGCACGCGGCAGCCGGCTTCAGCCAGCGCGACGGCGCAGGACAGGCCCGCCAGTCCCCCGCCGATCACGATCACGGTTTCGAAAGGCATCAGTTTGGTTACGCAAGCCCAGCCGCGCCCGCGCCAGGATCCAAATTTTTTCGGCGGCGGTGAGACGAGCGGGCGGGAGAGATAGTACATCGTAATTGCGCGATTCGATTTTTTCGAGGATGCCGGAATAAATTCGCGCCAGCGCCCACAGAGCGCCGCGGCTATCC
>JBGPXQ010000010.1:0-16919 GCA_041492805.1 Terriglobia bacterium
CAAGGCGTTCTGCGGTTCTCCGTTGTCGACGACTCGCTGGTATGACACCAATTTCCAAATGCCCACGATTGGATGCTGTTGTTTCGCAACCGCCGGGGAAACGGAAGAAACTGCGAGGATAAGAAACAAACTTAAACGTAGCGCGCGCATGGCTGCCTCCAAAATATACACGTTGTTCGCGTTCTCGAAGCGATCAGTCCCCGATAGGTGTTAAGTGACACCACATACGCTTCGGCACATTGCCCGACTGCGTTTACTTGTCTGTTAACTATAACAGTATGCTTATCTGCAAGACTCCTCAGGCCTGGGCATTGCAGCCCGTAGTGACGTGGCCTGGGCAGCGTCAACAGCTTCCTCTTTCCTACCTACCATTTCAACTCATCTGGTTCTGACAAACTCGCTGACAACGAACGGCGAACGAGAACAGCCAACACAACCCAGCAGAGAGTTCAGATTTTCTTTGCACGCGTAATGAGGTAATCCTGCCGGATCACGTTCTCCTCGAAATACTCAGCGGCAAGCGCATCGTACTCGCGACGGAAGTCGGCGAGTTTCGACGGGTCGCTGGCCCCTAATGACTCGACGAGCTTTACCATGGGGCCCGCTGTCCGCTCTGCAAACGTTCGATGGTGCTGCGGGCTCAGTGCAGGGATCGGCATCGTCATGCGATCAAATACGATGTCCTTGACCGCGGCGCCCAGGCGCTCGCGAACAACGTTCGGATCGCCCCATTGTGGTGGCGGCGAGACGCCCGGCGGCGGGGGCGGCATATAACGGGCGACAAGTGCGAACATGCGGCCGACAAAAAGTTCTGGCGGCCACGTGGAGAACGCGATGGTCCCGCCGGTCTTCAGCACCCGGAGCATCTCGGCAACAGCGACATCAGGCCTGGGGGCGAAGATGTGACCGTACTGGCTGAGAACGGCGTCGAAGACGGCGCTGTCGAACGGCATCTTCTCAACGTCCCCTTCGCGCCAATCAATTTGCACTCCGGCGATTCGCGAGTTTTCGCGCGCCCGCTCCAATAACTCGGGAGTCAGATCGAGTCCGGTCACGCGAGCGCCGAGGCGCGCCGCGGTGACAGCAACCACGCCTGTTCCGCATGCGACGTCGAGCACTCGGTCTCCGGAACGGATGCCGGCGCGCTTCACCAGCCGCGCCGCCTGAGGTGTCGTGTGAGTTTCTAGCGGCGCGAAGTGTACCCACCCTTGCTTCTGCGCCGCTTTGAAGGATTCGAGGGGGTCCATGTTGATTTCTCCAGGCGCCAAAGTCGGCTCAGTATATCCACCGGTACTTCCATTTTGACTCTCGGCTGGGCAGGAACATACACCTGACCGCCAGTGACTTCAACTGCCCAACTGGGTCGGCAGCGCCTGCTCGCGCCATATTCCGCCTGATAAACGCATTATAGATCGCGTTTATCGCAAACTGGCCCAGCACCTCAAATCACAGATGCCAGGGAAATGTGTCTCGCGAGCCCTTTCAATTTTGGCCAATTGAGTGATGCCGGGAAGGCAGCAATCCTCGCCGGGAACGTGGTCAAGTTGCATCGAGTTTGAGCGGGCCGAGTTATTGTGCCAGGGGACGCGTCTGCCCAACTTCCACACTCAGCTAGACCGCACTCAGGGAAACCACAAACCCCGGAGCGGAATTTTTCGACGAGTTGATAAACTGGCTGTGGCCTTCTCTGATCAGGAGCGCGCCGCTGCGGGCCCGGCGCCGTTCTCCGAAAGGTCAGCAGGGGTCCGCCAAGGTCTCCATGCGCGAGAGCGGGATGATTTCACTCATTTTCTTTGCGCCGGCCTTGATTTGGTTGTATTCGATCGTCGCCTCCCGGACGGCCATGGCGTTGTAGTCCGGGGTCAGGGTGCTGTCCCACTCTTCGTACCAGCGCACCACATCCATGATGAGGCGCTCCGGGCCGATCCAATTGTCAAACCTGCCCAGACGGATTTCGGCGGCGGCGGCTCCCGGCGTCATCTTGGCGTCGTAGCGCTTGCGGGCCTCGACGCCCAGGACACGAAAATAGTTGGCCATCTCGGCCAGCTCTTTCTTGCCGCCGATGGGGCCATGACCGGGGACGATCATATCCACGTCCCACCCCGCGATCTTGTCGCACGTCTCGATCCACTTGGTGATGTAGCTGTTATTGGCATACGGCGCGACCCAGAAAAATGCAATATCCCCAGCGAAAAGGATTTTGTATTGCGGCAAGTAGGCCATCATATCGCCCCAGGTGTGTGAGGGCCCGGCGAACCTGAATTGGACCTCGGTGCCTCCGATGAAGTAGGTCAATTCATCTTTGAAGGTCACAGACGGCGGCACGAGCTTGCGTTCCTCGGTGCCCTCGGCCACGCCGGGCGCCTTGTCCCACATCTTCGGCGCGTTCGCGGCGGCCTTCACGCACTCGTCCCGGCAGTAGGGATGGCTCAGGATCTCCGCATGCGTGAAGAATTGGTTGCCGTTCACGTGATCGCCATGATGGTGGGTGTTGATCAGACGGCCAAAATCCTTACCGGTAGCCTGTTTGGACGCGGCGATGAACGCCTTGGCGGGAATCGGTCCCTGCGTGGCGTCGATGGCCAACAGGTAGTCGGAACCGGCAATCATGCCGGGATTCGAGACGCCGGCGGCGCTAATGCCCGGGCCTCCTCCCTGGACGTACGCGTAGACGTTTGGCGCTAATTGCCGCAGCTCCCTATTCCAAGCGGGCGGCATCGGGTAGCGCGGGTCGGTTGCGGGGAGCGGCGTCGCCTGCACGACACCTTGCGCCGAAAGTTTCGCCATCTCACCTGCTCCCGCCAGCATCGCGGCGGACCCGAGCAGCGCCCCTGCACCCATTTGAATCGCTTCGCGACGACTCAGTCGCGACACCCCCAAATCGCTTGGCTCATGCATAAAACCCTCCGCGCTCAAAGCGTTACCTTCGGCAGAAAGCCGGAATTTTCAATCGAGAATCTCGATCGACCGGGAGCATACGTCAATTGGAATTCAGGTTCAATCACAACTCACCCAGGCTACCGGGCGGCGCTGGGTTGGTTCTGTCCAGTTCATTTCTGCCGACGTGAGCCCCAATGGAAGCGAAGCCTTACGCGTTCACAAACCGGCGACTTGACAGCTTCGCTAACATAGGAGTAGCGTCGCCGCCAACGTGGAACTCGACGCTTCCCTCGATTGGCTGTCACTTATCATGACGCCGGGGCTTGGCTCGCGCATGGCAGGGAAACTTCTGCGCCAGTTTGGCTCGCCCGAAGGAATTTTTCGCGCATCCCTGACCGAGCTGGAGGCGTGCCGGCTGCCTTCGGCTCCGGCTCAGGCGCTTCTATCCCGGCACGCGCGGAAGGACGCGGAAGAGGAACTGGCGCGGGTCCGCAAGCTCGGCTGCTTCCTGTTGAACTGGGACGAGCCGGAATATCCAAAGCGGCTCCTCGAGATATACGATCCGCCACCGCTGCTCTATGTCCGGGGAGACGCGAGCGTGCTCAACCGGCACTCCATCTCGATGGTTGGCACGCGGCGCCCGACACCCTATGGAAATCAAGTGGCGGAGCGGCTGGGACGCGACCTCGCTGAGCGGGGTCTTGCCATCGTCAGCGGGATGGCGCGCGGGATCGACAGTTCAGCGCATCAGGGCGCGTGCCGGGCCTCCCACGGCGCGCCGATCGGCGTGCTCGGCACGGGTGTGGACGTCATTTATCCGAAGGAGAACCGGAGACTGTTCGGCGAAGTCGAAAAGCGCGGCGCGCTGATCACCGAGTTTCCGCTGGGCACGCATCCCGCTCCTGAGAATTTCCCGGTGCGCAACAGGATTGTCGCCGGGATGTCGCTGGGCGTGGTGGTGGTGCAAGGCGCACAGTATTCTGGTTCGCTGATCACCGCTCGCCTCGGGATGGAGTTTGGCCGCGAGGTCTATGGCATTCCGGGAAACATCACAGCCGACGTCAGCTTCGCCCCTAATCAGTTGATCAAGCAGGGTGCAAAACTGGTGACTTCATGGGAAGACGTGGTCGAGGAGCTGCCCACGGAGGTCCGCGCAGAGTTGTTTCCGGTCGAGACAACCACGCGCGACGAACGCGCGTCCTTGCTTGCGGAAGCGCTCTCGCCCCTGGAGAAGAAGGTCTTCGGTCTGCTGAGCGTGGACGAGACGGTTCATGTGGATGAACTGGTCGAAAAGTCAGAGTTAACGTCCTCGGAAGTTCTGGCGGCACTCTGTGAAATGGAGATGAAGGGGATTGTGCGGCAGATGCCAGGCAAGCAATTCGTCAAGGTTTTGCTGTAGCCGTCTCAAGGCGTGGGGGGTCTTTTCTGGCATCTCACTGGATACCCCGCCCCGGTCTGACCGGGTCGAGCTACAGCACATAGAATCGAAAACGACACCACCGGCATCTACAAGCGTTGACAAGGCGGGGACCGGGGGGCCACGCTAGGGGAGCGGAAAGGTACCGGCGCTTCTGTTGGGATGCGTTTCGATTCACAAGATCAGACATGGGAAAATCATTAGTCATCGTCGAATCGCCCGCGAAGGCCAAGACGATCAATAAATATCTCGGCCGCAACTACTCGGTCAAGGCCTCCTACGGGCACGTCATGGACTTACCCAAGAAGGTATTGGGCATCGACATCGCCCACGGGTTTGAGCCCACGTACGAAGTCAGCCCGACCAAGACCGCAGTCGTCCAGGCTCTGCAAAAAGCCGCGGCGACAGCCGACGCCGTCTATCTGGCGGGCGACCCGGACCGCGAAGGCGAGGCCATTTGCGCGCATCTGGCCGAGGTGTTGAGCGGCCCGAAGCTTGAATTCCCCGAGGAGGGGGAGGAAGAGAAGGAAGAACCAAGCGGGACCGGCAAGAAGGGCAAGAAGAAAGCCAAGAAACCTGCCAAGAAAGCAGTCAGGAAAGGCAAACCCGTCATCGCGCGCAAGAACATCTTCCGCGTGATGTTCAACGAGATCACGCCCAAGGCGATCAAGGCCGCGTTCGAACATCCGGGCGAGATCGACACCAACCTTGTGGACGCACAACAGGCGCGCCGGGTGCTGGACCGCCTGGTCGGATACAAGATTTCTCCCCTCCTATGGGACAAGGTGCGCCGGGGACTCTCCGCCGGACGCGTACAGACAGTCGCCCTCCGCCTGATCGTGGATCGCGAGGGTGAGATCCGGGCCTTTAACCCGGTCGAGTATTGGACAATCCACGCGCTGCTCGCTGCCGGGGAACCACCCTCTTTTGAAGCAAAGCTGACCAAGTTTAAGGGCGAGGATGTTGAAGTCCACACGCAGGCGGAAGCCGATGCGATCGTCGCTGCGACGGGAAGCGCATCGTGGAAGGTAACGAGCGTCGCGCAGAAGGAAAAGCGCCGCTACGCGCCTCCGCCGTTTACGACTTCGAAGCTCCAGCAGGCCGCGTACAACCGCCTGCGGTACACCGCCAAGCGCACGATGGCGCTGGCGCAACGCCTGTACGAAGGCGTGGAGATGGGCCAGGAAGGCTCGGTGGCGTTGATCACCTACATGCGCACCGACTCGGTGCGCGTTTCGAACGACGCACTCGAGCAGGTCCGCGGGTTGATCGGCTCCAGCTTCGGCGCGGCGTACTTGCCGGAGAAACCGAACTTTTTCAAATCGAAGAAGGACGCACAGGACGCCCACGAGGCCATCCGTCCGACCGACGCTGCGCTCACGCCTGCGGATGTGAAGCCATTCCTGAGCGAAGACCTGTTCAAACTCTACCAGCTGATCTGGCAGCGGTTCGTCGCCTCTCAAATGGTCTCCGCGATATTCGACCAGACGACAATCGATGTTGCGGCGGGTGAGTATACGTTCCGAGCAACCGGCTCGGTGCAGAAATTCGACGGCTACCTTGCCGTCTACCAGGTGTCCACAGGAGACGATGAGGACGCCGAGCCTGACAGTAAGGCCTTGCTGCCGCAGGTTGCCGAAAGCGAAACCCTGCGACTCGAGACCCTGCGCCCCGAACAGCACTTCACCGAGCCGCCCCCACGTTACACTGAAGCCACTTTGGTGAAGGAGCTGGAAGAGAAAGGCATCGGGCGTCCCTCGACCTATGCCTCCATTATTTCCACCATTGTCGAGCGCGAGTACGTCACAAAAGACCAGGGGCGGTTTACTCCGACGATGCTGGGCCAAAAAGTGAGCGTGCTGCTGGTCAAGAGTTTTGAGGACATCTTCGATGTCGGTTTTACGGCTCGCATGGAAGAGGAGCTCGACGAGATCGAAGAGGGCAAGATCCCGTGGAGAAAATCCGTCAAGGAATTTTACGGCCGGTTCGCGCAGGACCTTGAGCAGGCCAAAGGAGAAATGGAGTCCTATAAGGCAGGCATCCCCACCGGGCAGAAGTGCGAAAAGTGCGGACAGGGCGAGCTGCTTGAGCGCATCAGCCGCCACGGATTTTTCCTGGGCTGTTCGCGCTATCCCGACTGCGATTTCATACGTGATCTCTCTCCTGAGCTGCCCACCGAGGGAGCCGATGGGGAATCGAAGACCGAATATTGCGATAACTGCGGGCGGGAAATGGTGATCAAGCGCGGCCGATGGGGCGCCTTCCTGGCCTGCACGGGCTATCCTGACTGCAAGACGACCCGCCGCCTGGTGGCCGGCACGCGCCGCGCGCACCAGCCCGATGAGCTGCTCGACGAAAAGTGTCCCGAATGCGGCTCGCAACTGGTCAAGAAGCACGGCCAGTACGGCGAGTTCACCGGCTGCACCGCCTATCCGAAGTGCAAGTTCATCCGGTCGAAGACGCTCGGCATCCGGTGTCCGAAGTGCGAAGTAGGCGAACTGGTGGAGCGCATGGCCAAGAAAGGCCGCCGACGCGTTTTCTACGGCTGCAATAAGTATCCGGCGTGCGATTTCACAACGCCGCACCTGCCGATCGTTGAGCCGTGCCCGAAATGTGGCGCGCCGTTCATCGTCGAGAAGCGTGGTAAGACGGGCGTTGTGCGCGCCTGCTTGAAGGAAGGCTGTGACTGGGAAGCTGCCGCGCCGGAGCCATCCACAGCTGTATCAACTCCCGAACCAGTAGGTTCTATCAAGGCATAATCAGGGGCTTGTACCGATTTCTTTACAATTTGGAATTTGGATTTTCGGTCCTAGGCGCTTCCGATGCTCCGAATTCGAGAAGGAGTCGGGGGATGCTCCTGTGAAATGCGGAAATTAGCGCAGAGGTGTGGACATGAAATCCACGGTGGGCCAATTCCTGAATTATCTGCGCTCGGTGCGCAACGCCTCGCCACACACACGCCGAAGCTATGAGAACGATCTCAGCCAGTTTCTCTCGTTCCTGACACCTCCGGGAACCGAAACACCGAAGCTCGGGGACGTCACGCACCTCATGATTCGCGAATTCGTCGCGCATCTGCATGATCTCAGTCTGGAAAAATCGTCGATCGCTCGCAAGCTGGCTGCGATCCGTTCCTTCTTCAAATTTTCAGTTCGCGAAGGGAAGGTGATACGGAACCCTGCGCGTTTGGTTGCGACTCCCAAGCTGCCTAAGAGGATTCCAGCGGTCCTGAGCGCTGAAGATTTGAACGCGTTTCTGGACAGCGTGGTCGCTGGGCCCGCTGCCGCTTCCGGCCGCCGCAAACATCCAGGAGCTGCAGACGAAAATCGTCTGCTGGTCAAACGCGACCGCGCAATTCTCGAGCTTCTCTATGCTTCCGGGCTGCGCGTCAGCGAGCTGACTGGACTGAACCTTGCGGACATGGATCGAAAAGAGCTGATGCTGCGCGTGCGGGGCAAGGGCAACAAGGAGCGCATCGTCCCTTACGGCGGCAAAGCGGAACAAGCACTCGAGGCTTACGGGCCGGTGCGCGACGATTTCTTACGTAAGGCGGGCCGGCGGGGCGATCCCCAGGCGGTCTTTCTCAATCATCTCGGTACGCGCCTGACGCCGCGGTCGGTGGCGCGCATCGTGAAAAAATATGTACGTCTGATCAACG
Source organism: Terriglobia bacterium (assembly GCA_041492805.1). Taxonomy (GTDB): domain Bacteria; phylum Acidobacteriota; class Terriglobia; order Acidiferrales; family UBA7541; genus Palsa-360. The sequence goes on from JBGPXQ010000010.1 coordinate 7,956, forward strand.
TGAACTGGGACTTGCACCCGCACTCCTTGCGCCACGCCTTTGCCACGCACCTGCTTGCCGACGGGGCCGACTTGCGTGCGATTCAAGAGTTGCTCGGTCACTCATCGCTTTCGACCACCCAGCGCTATACACACGCTTCGATCCGCCAACTCCTTGAGGTGTACGACAAGGCCCATCCGCGCGCGTGAGTCCGCGGCGAGCGTTGATGGCATCGATATTGTCCGGCTATTCGGCGACCGCGGTTTCCGTTTCCTTTACCCGCCGCCTGCGGAAGAAAAAACCCAGATGCCGCGCGCTGCATTGGCGGCAGCGGAACGGCCGCAAAAACAAGGGCAGGAGAAGGGTCCATTCAAATACGCCACGACGATGGGAACGCAATACATCGTCGCTCCCGCAAAGGGGGCATCGCCGTGCGCCCACCCAAAGTGATACTGCATGTGTCCTTGTCCTGGACATGAAGCTCAAGTGTCCCGGGCGACAATGATACTCCGGTGTGTTGCGATCTGAAAACGCCAATTGCCGGACGGCGCTACCTGGGTTCTCCACATCGAACTTTAACAAGGATGAAAATCGGGGCGCGAACATCTTGGGCTGGCGTCACGGTATTCAATCAGTGGAGCGCTAGCCATGCGCCCCCTATTACTGGGTCCCCGCAGGCGGCGACCGCTCAGTTGAGATCATGCGACAGCATCAGCTTTATAGTCACTTTGTCAGACGCGGGAGTCAGGCCAAACCCCACGCCGAATTCGACACTCAGGAATTTGCTGTCGTGATTAACGACTGCATACATCTGATGCGACTGGTCACTTCTTGAGTAGAATTGGCGTAGAGGTCCATAATCGGCATACTCTTCAGCGGCGATCGCCCACTTGGGAGAGAGATTATAAGCGATTCGTGTCGATGGCGCGAAGTCGAGGTTATTAAAGCCATCGTAGGATGTGTCGAGAATCGGATTCACGATGATGTCGACGGGACGTAAGTGCAGGCCGATAATCGGTCGAATCTCGGACGTAATGCGTTTGGGATCCCAATATCTGGCGTTGTAACTGAACTCAAAATTCACGCCATAGAAGAACTTATGATCCTCTGCATGCGGCAGGACAAAGAGTTCACGCAGCTTGAAGCCGTTGATTGATCCACCGCGCTCCTTGGAAACGCTGTATAGAGGCAGATAGAGCCCCTGCTCGAACCAGTCGGTCACCCCGTACGCCCATTCAGCAACGCCGACATATGCTCTGTCCGAGATGAGCCCGCCTGGGAATGCCGGCGTCTTCAGCCCTCTGGGGGTAAAGTTGTTGTGCAGCATGAGGTTGAACTTACCCTTCTCAGCGACAGAGGCGTCGTACACTTGGATCTCGTCGGTTTGCGCGAAGGCCACCGCAGGCGTTCCAGCCAGAGCGATGGCTATCACCACAAAAGCGCGCAGATCGATTCTTGGAAACATTTTCATTTTGCCAACGAACTTGCGTCTTAGCTGAGACAACATTACCCCCCTTTTTTCGAGAATGGAGAGTAACGCAATCGCCCACCTACTGCAAAGAGTTTCGCGCGAGCGGCTTCATCCATGCAGTTCCAACGAAACTGCGATATTCTCAAACGGGGGAGGCACCATGGCAACGCATCACCTGATCGAATATGCCGAAGCGAGTCCGGAAGTGCGCGCCGTTTATGACGACATCCTGGCCACGCGCAAAACGGACTGGATCAATAATTTCTGGAAGGCTCTCGCCAACGATCCCGCCGCGCTCAAGCGCACATGGGAATCGATAAAGCAGATCATGGCCTCTGGCGCGCTTGATCCGCTTACCAAAGAGATGCTCTACATCGCCGTCAGCGTTTCGAACCAATGCCCGTACTGCATCGCCTCGCACACGGTTTCAGCCCGCAAGAAAGGCATGACCGACGCGATGTTTCACGAGCTGATGGCCGTCGTGAGCATGGCGAATGAGACAAACTGCCTCGCCGCCGGCTACCAAGTCGAAATCGACGAGCAATTTAAGACGTCGTGAAGGCGAACAGATTCAATGGCGCCCTGGCGTGGCAATCCGCACCGAACGTGTAATCTAAAGAAAAAGACCGCCTGACAAATTCAGGCGGTCTTTTTCTTTCCTGATTACGTTTTCTAGTTGCTGGCGCGCGCGGGTGCGCTAGTTCCACCAGTCAAGTACAAGTAACCGACCTTATTATTCGAAGGGCTGCCATACCAAATGCGTCCCTGTGAATCAGGGAAGAATTCCCGGATGGTATTTTCCGAATGTGGAAAAGGATATTCGGTCACCTTCCCGGTTTTTGGGTCCAACCGCCCAATCACATCCATGCGATAGGAGGCGTACCAAATGGCGTGGTCTGCGGCAATGCCCATTCCATAGGGAGTTGGTTCCGGTCCGGGCAGTTGGAACTCTTTGAAAGATTTGGTCTGCGGGTCGAATCGAGCCATTTTGCCTGCATCAAACTCGGCTACCCACACGCCACCGTCGGAGTCAATTTCGATTCGTCGCGGGTAAGAGTCCTTCCCGGGCATGGACCATTTCAAAATCTTCATCGTTTTTGCGTCCACCTGACCAATTTCGTTTGTTTGCGGAGCCGTAAACCATACATTGCTATCCTTAATCGATCGCAATGCTATACGTGTTGGGGACGTCCCAAAAGTTCGTAAACTTTCCCGTCTCAACGTCGAACCGGCTGAGCGGATCGCCACTGGACCACACATTTCCTTTGGCATCAAAACGGACGGTATGCTTCGACCCGCCCAGCATAATCCCTTCTTTTCCGGCAACATACGGATCTTGGAATTCGGTGATTTTCTGCGTGGCGGGATCCCATTTCCCCAGCTTATTCGAAGCCTGTTCGGTTAACCAAACGGAACCGTCCGGCGCTGGCAGAGCCGAATGAACCGCAGCGGTGCCACTATTTGGAACCGGGAAATCGAGCATCTCTCCGGTTTTTGGATCGAGCCTGCTGATCTTATTCGCAATTCCAAAATTGGGGATCCAGAGGTAGCCGTTCTTATCCGGGGCGGCGCTAAAGGGCATACGGCTCGGCCCCGGCATGTCGTACTCGACGTACGCAATGTTCATGGCCTCGCCGCTGAATGGCCGCAACGTTTCTTTGTACTGCGGCATATCCGCTGGCGATTTCGGCAGCACGGATTCCGAGCCGTAAAGGCTATTCAGGTAGGACGCGACCGCTCCGGCATCCTGGTCGGTGAAGCGATACGATAGGCTGAAGTGCATGGCGTCCCGCATGAACTCCACGCGATCTTTCCAACCATCCTCGTCACGTCTCACGGAAGCCATGCGGGTCTGAAATCCGTGACAAATGAAGCAGTTCGTAAAAATCACATCCTTTGCTGCTGAAGCCGGCCACAGTTTTCCTGCTTGGTAAATGGAAATTTCGTTCCAACGCACAGTGGTCTTCTGCAATGCAAAGTCGAAAGAGGCGTCCTGGTCAGCCGTGAGACTTACACCGGTATGCGGGTCACTGCGGTAGCCGGTGGCCTTGATCATCACCCGATACTCCCCGGCCGGCAGCTTCTCCACGCGGTAGCGCCCCTGATTGTCCGTCAGAACCATGAACGTCATTCTGGTCTTAGTGTTCTGCGCTTGGACAAACGCGCCCTCAAACGGCGCGCCATCCGGGCTTTTCACTGATCCGGTGATTGTCGCGCCGTAACAGAGTGGGCCGAGGAATACAACGAGGCCTATAAGCGCCAGGAGCTTGGTTTGTGCCCGCATGGTCCCTCCCACAACTTCCACCGTTGAATCGCTCCAGAATTGGCAGCGGATTGTACCCAGTACAGCACTCGAACTTCGGGAGCCTGGGCTCCTAACATACCCTGGTGGGTGCCAATATCCGCCTGATTTGCACAATCTACCACGATTCACGGCCACTTCCCATTCCATGCGACGGTTTGCCGTTCGCGTTGACGAAAGCGAGACTCACCCATATAATGGTTGTTTCCAATCTGCATCTGGAGGGGCGATGTACGCCGTCATTCGCAGTGGCAGCAAACAGTATCGTGTAACGCCGGGTGACACCGTGAAGGTCGAAACACTTCCCGGCAAGGTGGGCGGGAAGGTTACGTTTGAAGACGTGTTGGCCGTGGGCACCGACGAGAATAAGCTTCTGACCGGAACAGACGCCACGAAGGCGAAAGTCGTGGGCAAGATCGTTTCGCAGGGGCGCCATCCAAAAATCAAGGTCCTCAAATTTAAGACGACGAACCAGTACAAGATCTGCCGCGGCCACCGGCAAAACTATACTGCCGTCGAAGTCAGCGGCATCGAGCTGTAACAAGCTCCAAAGGAATATTTTATGGCACATAAGAAAGGCGGCGGTTCCTCCGTAAATGGCCGCGACTCTCAGGGACAACGGCTTGGCGTGAAGCGCTTTGGCGGCCAAATGGTCCACGCGGGCACGATCCTGATCCGCCAGCGCGGCACGCGTCACAAGCCCGGCGTGAATGTGGGCCGCGGCAAAGACGACACGCTGTTCGCGCTCATCAACGGCGTCGTGCTATTTCAAGATAAGGGCCAGGACGGCCGCTATATCAGCGTCATGCCGCCGGAGCAGGCGGCAACGGCAAAGCCCGAGCCTGACACTGCGCCTGCGGATTAACCCGATTTCGAATTCGAAGGCGTCCCGACCGGGTCGGGACGCCTTTTTGTTTTTTGCCCTGAATCCCGGGATGCGGGCGCGGGCTCTACGTGCCGTCGCCATAACGCTGGCTTTGGCGCGTCGGCGACTTGGAGCCCGCCAGAGAAAAGGATTCACCCTGAGCGCAAGCCGTGCAATTCGGCCCGGCAATATCGTATCCTTGATTTTTGCGGAAATGGAACTCACGTGTTTGTTGATGAAGCCAAAATCTACGTAAAGGCCGGCGATGGCGGGAACGGCTGTGTCGCATTTCGCCGCGAGAAATTCGTGCCGCGCGGCGGGCCCTCAGGTGGCGATGGCGGCCATGGGGGCAGCATTTACCTCGAAGCGAATCCGCACGACAACACGCTGCTGCGCTACCGCTTTAACCGCGAATTCAAGGCCGATCGCGGCCGCCACGGCGAAGGGTCGAACTGCTCCGGCCATTCCGGCGCCGACATGGTTTTGCTGGTGCCAGTGGGCACCGTCGTCACCGATCAGGACACCGGCGAGCTGCTTGCTGATTTGGCCAAGCCAGGCCAGCGCGTTTTGGTCGCGCAGGGCGGGCGCGGCGGACGCGGCAACCAGCACTTCGCCAAGCCCTGGCATCAGGCGCCCCGTGAATCCGAAGAGGGCGTGCCCGGTCAGGAGCGCCACCTGCATTTCGAACTGAAGCTGCTGGCCGATGTGGGTTTGGTCGGCTTTCCGAACGCGGGCAAGTCCACGCTCATCTCACGAATTTCCGCGGCGCATCCGAAAATTGCCGACTATCCGTTCACGACGCTTGAGCCGGGTCTCGGAGTGGTTTCCGCCGACGGCGCGCCAGGAAAATCCATGGGCCGCACGTATGTCGTCGCCGATTTGCCCGGCTTGATCGAAGGCGCGCACACGGGCGCGGGGCTGGGCATCCGTTTCCTTCGTCACATCGAACGCACGCGCCTGCTCGCGCATCTGATCGATACGAGTGACGCCTCCGACCGCGACCCGGTCCACGACTTCGAAATCATCTCCGGGGAGCTTGCCGCCTTCAGCGAAAAACTCGCCGCCAAGCCCATAATCGTCGTTGCAACGAAGCTCGACGCAACCACCGACCGCGCACGTCTTGAAAAGCTGCGCGACTTCTGCGCCGCGCGTGGGCTCGAGTTCCACGCGATTTCGGCTGCTTCCGGCGAAGGCATTCCGCAACTGGTGCGGGCGATGGCCGACGCGCTCGATCGCCTGGCGCCCCGGGAACCATTGCAAGACTCCGCGAACAACGAGACGAATGGCGCGGAACCCGACGTTCCCGCGCCTCAGACAGCCGATACTCGAACGGAGGACCGTTGAGCGTCGCCCCGCCGCACGGCCACGGCGTTTCCCGGGGTCATGCGCGAGAGCGCCGCATCGCGCTTTTTGGCGGCACGTTTGATCCCATCCACATCGGCCACCTCGCAGTCGCGCGCGCCGCAGAGCGCCGCTTCCATCTCGACGAGATCCATTTCATTCCGACGGGCCGCCCGCCACACAAACATCGCCGCGACATGGCGTCTTACGCGGAGCGTTATGCGATGGTCGCGCTTGCCTGCGCGGATCACCCGCGCTTCATCGCATCTCTTGCCGAGTCAGGCGCCGGACATTCCGGCCGCGAGGTATTTTACTCGGTGGAAACAGTGCGGCATTTCAAGCAGGAGTTTCACGGGACGGATACGCATCTTTATTTTTTGCTTGGCGCGGACTCGTTTCTGCACATCCCGACATGGAAAGATTACGAAACGCTGCTGGGCCTGTGCGATTTCGTCGTGGCCAGCCGCCCTGGATTCCGGGTGGAGGCGCTGCGGCTGGTGATACCCCCGGAACTATTCGCGCGTCCCGGCTCCGCGCATGCCCCGCTCGATCCGCGTGCCATCGCCTTGCGCCGCACGTCAATCTACGTGCTCGACACGGTCTCGAGCCACATTTCCGCCACCGAAGTCCGCGAACGCCTGGACCGCAACGAGTCAATCCACGGGCTTGTGCCGCCGCGCGTGGAGGAATACATTACGAAGCAGGCCCTCTACCGGTGACCGAAAAAAAGGATTCGCTGCAACCCGAACTCCGCGTGGCCATCGCTGCGGCGCAGGAAAAGCAAGCGGCGGAGATCACGCTGCTTGATTTTCATGGGCTCGGCGCGTTTACCGACGGCTTTCTGCTTTGCACCGGCTTCAGCGCTCGGCAGGTAGACGCTATCTGCGACGAGATCGAACAGCAGCTCGCGCGCATCGGGGTCCATTTGAGGCACCGCGAAGGCGCAGCCGGCGCCGAATGGATGCTGCTCGATTTCGGGGGCTTCATCGTGCACGTCTTCACCGAGCGCGCTCGCCATTATTACGACCTCGAGCGCCTCTGGCGCGCCGCGCGCCGCGTCGACTTCACCGAGCCTGGTGCGATAGGCTCCGTGCCCGGTACCGCGGAGGCTGAGGGATGACCGAGCCGCGAATGGCGTGGATTGCGGAAGACCCGGCCTCAAAGGCCGTCCTCGAACTCGCGCGCAAAGTCGCGGAAACATCCACCACGCTGCTCATCATCGGAGAAAGCGGCACCGGGAAGGACCATCTCGCGCGGTTGATTCACGAACTGGGGCCGCGGCGCGATGCGCCGTTTCTGAAAATCGATTGCGCGAGCCTCCCGCAGGAACTGGTGGAATCGGAATTGTTCGGCCATGAGCGCGGCGCGTTTACAGGCGCGGTCGAGCGCAAACTCGGCCGGCTGGAGATGGCCGATAGGGGAACGATTGTGCTGGACGAGGTCGCGGCGCTTTCCCCTACAACCCAGTCGAAGCTCCTCCGCGTGCTCGAAGAGCGCCAGTTCGAGCGCCTGGGAAGCACGGAAACGATCACGATCGAAGCGCGTCTGGTCGCGCTGACAAACTCCGACCTCACGCGCCTGGTTGCAGACGGGCAATTCCGCGAAGACCTCTTTTTCCGCCTGAGCGTTCTGACGATCCATGTTCCCGCGCTGCGCGAGCGTCCCGCGGATATCCTGCCGCTCGCGGACGCGCTGCTGGAGCGCGCCGCTCGCGTGCACGGCCGCACCGGCGTGGTGTTCGCTGAACCTTTGCGGCGGATACTCGTCGCCTACGGCTGGCCCGGCAACGTGCGCGAACTCAAGAATGCCATCGAACGCGCGATCGTTTTCTCTACCGCCTCGACGCTCACACCGGAAAATTTTCCAGATTCCGTGCGGACCGCAGATTCCGGCGCCGCAGCAGCGCTACGCTCGCTCGAAGACATCGAACGTGAAGCCATTCGCGCGACGCTCGATGCCACGCACTACAAAATCAGCAAGAGCGCCGGAATTCTGGGCATCAGCCGAAAGACGCTGCTGGACAAGCGCAAGAAGTACGGTTTGAACTGAAGCAGGACGACCGAGAGAGCCTGTCCTTCCTGCGTGGCCGGCTCGAATCATGCTGCGCAAATGAAAATCCGCCTGGTCATGCTCGGGAAAACGCGCCGTCCGGAGGTCCGCGCCCTCATGGACGATTATGTGGGGCGCATCCGGCGCTTCGCAGAAGTTGAGATAACCGAACTGCGCGAATATTCCGCCGCATCGCTCCGCAAGCTCACGCTCGATCCTGGCGCGACCGTAGTTTCGCTGGATGACACAGGAAAGCATCAGACGTCGGCGCAATTTGCCAGGTGGCTGGGTGAGACGCGGGATCGCGGCGCGCGCGAAATCGTGTTTCTGTGCGGCTCAGCCGACGGCTTTCCCGATGCGCTACGCCGTCGCGCTACCCAAAAACTCTCGCTTTCATCTCTTACGTTTTCGCACGAATTGGCCCGCGCCATGCTCGCCGAACAACTCTATCGCGCCTTCGCCATTCTCGCCGGGCATCCATACCCAAAATAGAGGCCGCCCGGAAACCGACCGGCAAGTGGATTCTCTGCAGCCCTGCTGTCACTTTCTTCAAACAATTCTCAGACAATGACACTCACCGTGTCCGATGCCTCCCCAAGAACGATGACATCTCTGGCGAGATAGGGCGCCTCCTTCCCGCAGACACAGCAGCGGACAATGGAAACGCGGCGATTCGAGTCTGGAAATGTCCCTGTAAGAGAACCCCGGTTCATCAAGATCGGAAGGGGAGTATGCATCCCGCAATAAAGACATACGACTCCAGCATGGCTTTCTTCCATCTCATCGATCATGGCCATTCCTCCGTATCGAGAAACGCATGTGGCGCGCAACGACCCGCCAGATTACAACACCACCGCATGAAGAGTTGTGACGCCGGTCACGGCTGTCTGTGACCGAGCCGGTCCTTTGCACCTTCGAGGAAGAAATTCCCGCTCATTTTCAAGCACTTAGTCGCAG
>JBGPXQ010000121.1:0-7456 GCA_041492805.1 Terriglobia bacterium
AACAAACTTGGTGCCGGAGGAGGGAGTCGAACCCACACGGCCTTGCGACCAACGGATTTTGAGTCCGCCGCGTCTGCCATTCCGCCACTCCGGCTTGCATAGATTCTACACGACACGCGCCGCTTGCCAAAGACTTGCTCGCCGTCCGTTCTCTGATTACACTGCCAAACACGCGGCTGGGTCCGGCCATTCTTCATGTCGGCCCCGTGCGCAGATCCATGCCAGATAATTCAACCAGCCCTCCGGCTGATACAGCGGAAACGCCTCCTGCCGCTGTTTCAGCACAGCCATCACACAACTCTCCTGCAAACTGGCGCCTGGGGTTCTGGAGCCTGATCGTCACGCAATTCCAGGGGGCGTTCAACGACAACGCGCTGAAGTTCCTCGTCATCTATCTCATTGTCGAACGCAACTTCTCCATGGACTTGCGCGACCGCCTCGTCCTGCTGGTGGGAGCGCTGTTTGCTCTTCCTTATATCCTGTTTTCGCTGGCCGGCGGCTATCTCGCAGACCGTTACAGCAAGCGCTCGGTCACGATCGGCACAAAGATCTTCGAGATCGGCGTAATGATATTCGCGCTCGCCGCACTCGCCATCGGAAATCTTCCGATGGAGGCCGCCGCCGTTTTTCTGATCAGCACGCAAGGTGCGCTCTTCGGCCCATCGAAGTACGGTCTCCTCCCAGAGATGCTCCCGGAAAAGGACCTCTCCTGGGGAAACGGCATCATCGAGCTGGGTACGTTCTTTGCAGCGATCACCGCTACGATGGCCGCCGGATTTCTCGCCGTCGCGTTTCGTGGCCGGCAGACCTGGTCCGGTGTGATCCTTCTCGCGTTTACGCTGTCGGGTCTTGTCATGAGCTTTGGTATTTCGCGCGTGGCCGCCGCCGATCCCGCGCGGCGATTCCGGATGAATCCTTTCGCCGATCTCGGCGGCCAGATCCGCATCATCGCGCGGGATCGCGTCCTGGCGTGGGCTGTCGCGGGCAACATGTACCTATGGTTTCTGGCCGCGCTGCTCCAATTTGTCATTGTCGTCTACGGCCACGATGTTCTGCGCGTGGACGAAACACAAATCAGCTACCTCCAGGCCGCGGTAGGGATTGGCATTGGAGTCGGGAGCCTCGCCGCGGGCTATCTCTCGGGCGGAAAAATCGAGTATGGCTTGATTCCGCTTGGCGCCATCGGGATGACTGTCTTTGGTTTTCTTGTGTCGCAGCATGGCCTGGGCATCTGGCCTGTGCGAATGGATCTGGCATTGCTTGGATTTTTTGGCGGATTCTACGCGGTTCCTCTCAACGCGCTCATCCAGCATCGCCCTGCGGCCGAACATAAGGGTGGTGTGATTGCCGCGGCGAATCTGCTCTCATTCGTCGGCGTTTTTTTTGCGGCGGGCCTCTATTTTCTGTTCGCCTCGGTCGCACACCTTCAGCCCGGCCAGATTTTCCTGGCCGGAGCGATCATGACCCTTGCGGCCACCTCCTACGCTGTCTTCCTGTTGCCTGATTCCTTGTTGCGCCTATTGCTGTGGATGCTCACCCATTCAATCTATCGAATCCGCGTCGAAGGCCGTGACAACATCCCGGAGCGCGGCGGGGCTCTGTTTGTCGCCAACCACATGTCCTGGGTGGACGCCCTGCTGCTCATCGCTTCCACGGATCGCTCTATCCGTTTTTTGATGTACGAGCCGATCTACCGCCACCCTGTCATTCATCCCTTTGCGCGCGCATTGGGCTGCATCCCGATTTCTTCTGAGCAACGACCGCGCGACTTGGTCCATTCGCTCCGCACTGCCGCGAAAGCGATCGAGGCCGGTGACGTCGTCTGCATCTTCGCTGAAGGTCAGATGACGCGCATCGGACAAATGCTCCCATTTCGCCACGGTTTTGAGCGCATCATGAAAGGTGTTGAAGCGCCCATCATCCCCGTAAGCCTTGACGATGTCTGGGGAAGCATTTTCAGCTTCGAACGCGGCCGTTATCTCTGGAAGATGCCGCGCCAGATTCCATATCCGGTCACAGTCAGCTTTGGCGCACCGTTGCCTCCGCACGCCACTGCCTTCGAGGTCCGCCAGGCCGTACAGGAGCTGCAAACGGCAGCGTACACGCACCGCAAGAAACGAATGCGCACGCTGGGACGGTTGTTCCTCGATACCGCCAGGCGGCATCCACTGCGTTTCGCTATGGCCGATGCGCGTGTTCCGAAAATGCGTTTTCACGAAGCACGAACGCGCACGGTATTTTTGGCGCGGCGCCTCAAACCGTTGTGGAAAGGACAGCGGATGGTCGGAATCCTTTTGCCGCCATCGGTGGCAGGAGCGCTTGTAAATTTTGCCGCCGTCCTTTGCGGTAAGGTGCCCGTCAATCTCAATTATACGGCGTCAGGAGAAATAATCGCTTCCTGCGCCCGCCAGTGCGACATCGAAACCGTTGTCACGTCGCGCGCATTTCTGGAGCGCGTCAACATCGAAGTTCCTACGAAGGCCATCTTCGTCGAAGACCTTGCCGCGCATCCGCGATTCACCGAAAAAATCGCCGCACTCGCAACGTCCTGGCTGTTTCCGGCGCGCCTTCTCGAACGCGCACTCGGCCAGCACGCACCCGCTGGACTCGACGACCTCGCTACCGTCATCTTTTCGAGCGGGAGCACCGGCGACCCCAAAGGGGTCATGCTCTCCCACTTCAATCTTGTCTCGAACATCGATCAGGTCTCCCAGATGTTCATGCTGCGCGGGCGCGATCGCGTTCTCGGGGTCCTGCCGTTCTTTCACTCGTTCGGGTTTACTGTGACGCTGTGGTTGCCCGCGGCGCGCGGTGTGGGCGTCATCTATCACCCCAATCCACTGGATCTCTCGGCCATCAGCGAAATTACGCGAAAGTATGAAATTACTTTTTTGCTCGCCACGCCCACTTTCCTGCAAGCCTATCTCCGGCGTTGCTCGCCCGAAGATTTCGGCAGCGTGCAACTGGTCATGGTCGGCGCGGAGAAACTCCCTGAGCGTCTAGCCCAGGCTTTCGAGGACCGCTTTGGGATTCGCCCGCTCGAAGGGTACGGATGCACCGAATGCTCGCCGGCGGTCGCCGTCAATACCCGCGATTTCCGCGCGACCGGCTTCCGGCAAACCGGCGCGAAGCGCGGCAAGATCGGACATCCTCTGCCCGGAGTGAGCGTGCGTATCGCCGATCCGGAAACGCTGGCGACGTTGCCTCTCGGTCAGGCTGGCGTACTCCTCGTCGCCGGTCCCAACATCATGCAGGGTTATCTGGGTAAGCCGGAAAAGACGGCCGAAGTCGTTCGAGAAGGCTGGTACGTTACCGGCGACATCGCTACCCTTGATGAGGACGGCTTCATCGAAATCACCGACCGAATCTCGCGCTTCAGCAAGATCGGCGGCGAGATGGTGCCGCACATCAAGATCGAAGAGATACTTCACGAGCTTGCCGAGGCCACGGAGCAAACTTTCGTCGTCACCAGCGTTCCGGATGAAAAAAAAGGCGAGCGCCTCGTCGTCCTCCACAACCTTTCGGAAAATCGATTAAAGCCGGTGCTCGAAAAACTCGGCCATTGCGGCCTGCCGAATCTTTGGCTTCCACGCCCGAACCAATTTTTCCGAACGGCCGAATTCCCTCAGCTCGGCACCGGCAAGCTCGATTTGCGCCGCGTCCGTGAGCTCGCCATATCTCTCACCGCCCAGACCTAGGGCGCTGTCCCGATGAATAATACAAATCGTCGGCGTTTCCGTGACAAAGCAGAAAGGCATTCAACTTCTCCCTGCTGTCCGTGCCCTCTGCGGCGAATTCTGAAAGGCACATCCACTAGAAGATCGAAAACTTTACGCGCAAGAATTTCTTCGGGTCCTTCCGGAAATCACCCACCAACAGACGCATGTCTCCCGCAAGGCCCGACATGTTGTCGTAGAACTTGGGGTCCGTGAAGAACTTTCCTGTCGTGGTTTCATTGGAATTCAACTTTGCCGTCGCACTGGAAAGGTTCTCGCCCACCTGGCGGTACTGCAGGAACAGCGAGTCGTCGGTAGCCAATTTTCCGAGCGTCCCCTTTCCCGCTCGAACATCCGCAACAAGTGCATTGCCATTGTCCATCAGCTGCTTCGCGCTGTCGTGAAGTTCCGGTTCATACACGAGCTTGCCCAACGTGCCCTGCTTGGTTTCTACGGCTTCGAGCACGTTATCGAGGCGGCTCGCCGCGGAATTCACATTGTTATACACCTCGTCGCGGACCATCAGTTTGCCGAGCGTCCCTTTCCCCGCAGTCACATCGGCCATCAAGCTGTCGAGGTTTCCGAGCGAGCTGTTCAGATGTTTGTAGGCATCCTCGTCCACCATGAACTTACCGAGTGAGCCGCGCCCATTCCTGACGTCGTCCAGTACTGCGCTGGCCTTTTCCGTGATCGCATTCAGATTCGTCATTAGGTCAGCGCTACGCTCGACGACGGCCTTGAGGGCTTTTTCTTCGCGTCCGGGCATTTCCTCTTCGTTCTCCAATCTTCTGCCGACGAAACCTCGATCGATATCCACGTAGCGGTTGCCCAGCAGCCCTTCAGTGATAAGCCCAGCCGAGGAGTCGGAGCGAATGTAGTCTTGGAATTGTTTCTGAATTCGCATATCCACTCGGATGCTGCGGGTCTTCAACGGTTGCTCTCCCGGTTTCGGCAACGCGACGAATATTTTTTCCACGTTTCCGATTTCAACGCCATCCAAGCGAACGGGCGCACCGACTGTCAGGCCGTCCACTTCGGGAAGAAGCGTGTGCAGCCGGTACTTCGGCCCGAGCGCTCCCGCTCCCGTGACGTAAAAAATTACGACCACCAGAAGAGCTGTTGAAGCCAGCACGAAAAGTCCCACTCGTAACTCGGTCCAGGTCAACTGTTTGTGTTGCGCCATCTTCATCCCTCCTGAAGGATCACCTGCCGGATCATTGTCACTTACAACAGAAACTGTTTGAGATACTCGTCTTTCGAATCCGCAATCGTCTGCGGGCTTCCCTCAAAATAAGCTTTCCCTCCGCGCAGAACGACAAAATTCGTCGCCGCACCCACGGCTCGGGAGCCGTTGCCGCTTTGCGGGGCGGGCACAACGCGGCCCGTTTCGCCGTCGAACCGGTAATTTGCAAGCCCGAACGCATCTTGGAGGCGGTGCGTGGCAAGCAGTGATGTCACGCCTTGCGTGTCACGCAAACGCAGGATCAGCGTGATGATCGTTTGCGACGTCACCGGATCGAGGCCGGCTGTGGGAGAATCGTAGAGAACCACTGGCGGCCGGCTGACCAGCGCCCGCGCGATTGATACGCGGCGCTTCATGCCTCCCGAAAGTTCCGAAGGCAGTTTGTCGACCGCGTCCTCCATCTCGACGAAGCGCAGCGACTCCCGCACGCGCTGTTCGATTTCTTCATCATCCACGCCGTCTTCGCGCAAACGATAGGCCACATTGTCCGCGACGCTCAAGGAATCAAACAACGCTCCTTCCTGAAACACAAATCCGATCTGCCGGCGAAAATCCAGCAGTTCCCTTTCGGACATGGAGCCGAGATCGCGACCCAGCATTCGCACCGTGCCGGAATCGGGACGGAGCAGGCCCGCGGCCAGTTTCAGCGCAAGCGTTTTGCCAGTTCCACTCTCACCAATCAGGACTTTAGTTTCACGGGCCGCAACGGAAAACGTGAGGCCGGTCAGGACATCGCCCTGGCCGAAACCGATGCGTACGTTTTCGAAGGAGAGAACCCGCTCGGTCGCGGTGTCCATGGTCATCACTGATGGAGAGCGTTTGCGCCGTTTCCGCCGCGTCTCGCGCAATCGCTCCGTAGATTATAGACGCAAATGGGCTGCGTCAGGAGCGGATTGCACAGGGGGCTAGAAAACGTGGCCGGCAAGGAACAACATGAGCTTCGTCAGGAAGAAATTGGTGACGAGGATAAACACGGAGGAAGCGACAACGGCCTGTGTTGTCGCGCGGCCGACGCCTTGCGTCCCTCCACGCACGGTCAGCCCCTGGTAGCAGCCGACCGTCGAAAGTATGAAGCCAAAAATCAGCGGCTTGGAGAGGCCCTGCATCAGGTCTGAAAAAACCAAAGCATCGATAGCGCGCGTCCAGAATGCAATTGCCCCAAGCCGCAATGTGAAGAACGACACGACGAAGCCGCCAATCAGTCCCACGAAGTCCGCCATCGCCGTCAGCAAGGGAAGCATCAATACGGTTGCGACCACACGCGGGGTCACCAGCTTGCGCGTCGGGTCTGTCCCCATGGCGCGCATCGCGTCCACCTGCTCGGTGACAACCATCGAACCCAGCTCCGATGCGATCCCTGACGAGTTGCGTCCCGCGACCAACAATCCGGTGATGGTCGGCCCCAACTCGCGCACCAGCGCCAGGGACACGACATCAGCCGTCAGCGCCGTCTGGCCGAAGCGCTCAAATTGAGCCGCCGTTTGCAGGACCATGACGGCTCCGATGAAAAAACCTGTCAGGACTACAATCGGCAAGGACCCGACGCCAATGATGTCCATCTGGTCGAGAACGTCCTGGACGTAATAAGGAGGATGAAACAGATTGGTGACCGATTGCGCCGACAGCAGCGCGTACCCCTGCACATCAAGAATGCGCTGTTTCGCAATTTCCGCTAAGGCGCCAGCAAGCGAAGTGGAGTCGTTCTCAAGAAGTTTGGGCTCGGTCGTTGCCATCGGTCGCCGGAGGGTGCCCCTCGCTCATTGCTGACTTCCCCGACAGCGTACTGGTCGCCGCCGGGCGCGTCAAGCATCGAGAATGTCCGGCGGTGGGCTAGGTTGGCGGTAGCACAGCCACTTCTGGCCGTGCTACGCGAACCCGCATCCAAAGCCTAACAGGCCCGGTACCCAATGTCTGGCGGCGGCTCAGCTAGGTTCCTGGCGTGTGGCCGGAGCACTGGATGACCGGCAGTTGAAAATATTTCGGCAAGGCCGGAGCACTGCACGAGAGCTCGCAGAGGTAGAACATCGAGCCTGGTGCGGATTCGATCCGCCGCGCATACAGGCTGCCGGCACAGAACCCCGCGCGGGACCGCTCCCTCGCCATATTGTTTTCCTCAACCACACACGAAGGATACTGCATTGCGGAAGCGTAATGGGGTACTCGGCTGGCATGATGTGACATGCGAATCCCGAACTTTGCGGCCGACTGGCCTGTCTATGAATATATGGGCCTCGTTTCCTCGCTTTACGCGCCGTGCAGGGTCCGATAGAATGCGGAGCCTTCCATGTTGCGCTTCGTTACAGCGGGTGAGTCTCATGGTCAGGCGCTGATTGCGTGGATCAGCGGCTTGCCTGCTGGTGTGCCCATCGATTTCGAGTTCATCCAGGGGGAGCTGCACCGCCGGCAACTGGGCTATGGGCGGGGCGGGCGACAGAAAATCGAGAAGGACCGTGTCGAAGCGCTCTCGGGCATACGGCACGGGCACACGATCGGCGCG
>JBGPXQ010000248.1:0-3742 GCA_041492805.1 Terriglobia bacterium
CGGGAGTCTTGAAATCTCCCACGAGGGTCAAAACGGCATTGTTCGGCGCGTAGTACGTCTTGAAAAACTGTGCTACGTCTTCAAGGCTCGCCGCGTTCAGATCCGCCATGGACCCGATCGTCGAGTGTTTGTACGCAAAATTATCGTAGGCTAGTTCTTCGACAATTTCACCCGTCTTTCCGTACGGCTGGTTATCCACTCGCAGCCGCCGCTCTTCCTGTACCGTATTCCGCTGGTTGTCGAGGTTCGCCGGGGTAATCCGGAGCGCCCGCATGCGGTCGGATTCCAGGAACAGCGTCATGTCCAACTGGTTCGCAGGGACGCGTTCGAAATAATTCGTGGAATCGTCGTTGGTCGTGCCGTTTACATCGCCGCCGTTGACACGCACCAGAATCAAATGCTCGCCCTTGCCTACGTTTTGGGAGCCCTGAAACATCATGTGTTCGAAAAGATGTGCAAACCCCGTATGCCCGGGTTGCTCGTTCCGGGAGCCTACATCGTACGTCACGGACAACGACACAGTCGGCGCCGCATGATCCTCCGAGAGCACCACGCGCAAGCCGTTTTTCAATGTGAATTGCTGGATGGGAATCTGCACACTCCTCGTCGGGGCAACGCCAGCGGGAGCCTGTGCGGCTCCCGCTGGCCCAGGGGCTGCGATTCCTAGCGCCAGCAAGAGTCCGAGAGTGCAATAGATTCTGGTACGCATCATTTCGTACTCCCTTCCAGGATGTCCCACACCAATACTGTATCCTACTCTCTTCCAATGGACGTCCCATGGGAGCAGAAGTTTCATCGTGGGTTGGACATTCTCGTGCCTATACTTGGAGGCCATGGATCTTTGGCCATTGCACCTTCGCAGTGTACGACCGCGCGATCGTCTATCGCATCAAACCCGTCTCCGAGGTAGACTCGACAAGGCTATGGAAAATTCCGCCGGCGTGAATGCCATCGAAGTTCTCTCCCTGACGCGACGATTCAATTCGCTTGTTGCTGTCGACCATCTGACGTTTTCATGCGAATCCGGCGAGACGTTTGGCTTGCTTGGGCCGAATGGTGCCGGCAAAAGCACGCTGATCAAGATGCTGACCACGCTGCTCCCGCCAAGTGAAGGAACTGCAAGGATCGCCGGGTTTGATCTGGTGCAGCACCCTGAGGCGGTGCGGCGCAAGATCGGATACGTTTCTCAGATGTTGTCCGCCGACGGAGATCTGACCGGGTACGAGAACCTGCTGATTTCCGCGAAGCTTTACGGCATGCCGCGATCGGAACGAGTTCACCGGATCGCACAAGCCCTCGAATTCATGGAGTTGGCGCACGTCAGGGACAAACTCGTGCGCCAATATTCCGGCGGGATGATTCGGCGTCTCGAAATCGCGCAATCCATGTTGCACCGGCCCAGCGTCCTTTTTCTCGACGAGCCTTCGGTGGGCCTCGACCCATCCGCCAAGCGCGCCGTTTGGGAACGGATCAGCGAACTGCGGCGCGAATTCGGCACAACAATCCTGATGACGACGCACGACATGGAAGAGGCGGATCAGCTTTGTGATATGGTGGCGGTCATGCATCGCGGAGTCCTGGCCGCCATGGACACGCCTGCAGCCCTTAAGGCGCAAGTAGGCCCTGCGGCCACGCTGGATGACGTTTTCATTCACTTCACGGGAGCCACAATCTCGGAGGGAGGCGAGCTAAGAGATGCAGCACGCACACGAATCACAACGCAGCGATTGGGCTGAACCTTTTCCCGGTGCGAACTACCTGCGCCAGACCATGGCTGTCGCCGAGGCCGACGTGCGCAAGCTTATCCACGATCCTGTTGAACTCTTCACACGTATGGTTCAGCCGGTCCTCTGGCTCCTGATTTTTGGCCAGGTTTTTAACCGCACACGCGCGATCCCCACCGGCGGCATCAGCTATCTCGATTTCATGTCGCCCGGAATCCTTGCGCAGAGCGTCCTGTTTGGCGCGATTTTCTACGGGATTTCCTTGATCTGGGAGCGGGATCTGGGAATCGTGCAGAAGTTTCTGGTCAGTCCCGCGCCCCGGACCACGCTCGTGCTGGGAAGAGCGATTTCCTCGACGGTGCGCAGCCTGTGCCAGATGCTGTTCGTGTACGCGATCGCTTTCCTGCTGCACGTCCAGCTTCGTTTCGGAGTATTCGCGCTGGCAGGCGTCGCGCTGGCCGTCATGCTGGGTTCAGCCGTCTTTTCCACGTTCTCTCTCATCGTTGCATGTTTGGTGAAATCGCGCGAGCGGTTCATGGGGATCGGCCAGGTCCTGACCATGCCGCTATTTTTTGCGAGCAACGCGATCTATCCACTCAGCCTGATGCCGTCCTGGCTTCGCGTCGTATCGAGGGTAAACCCGCTCACGTATCAGGTGGACGCCCTCAGAAGCCTCATGGTCGTTGGCGGCGGAAATTCTTTCGGCCTCGGCGTTGACTTCCTGATGCAAGGTGTCGCGCTGGTAGTCCTCGTCTCCGTGGCGACGAGGCTTTATCCGAACATCGTCACTTGATTTCCAGCGTTCACCGACCGCATTGCCGCTCGCTAGAAGTTGAATTTCAGTGCCAATTGGACCACGCGCGGGTCGCCTGCCGATGTGATCGTGCCGAATGCAGAACTTCCCACAGTGACGTTCGGCGCGCCGAGCGGCGGCGTATTCGTCACATTGAAAATTTCTGCGCGGAAGTCAACGCTCAACCGTTCTCCGATGCCGGTGCGCTTGATCAAAGCGAGGTCCGCATCGCGGAATGCGGGCCCGCGGACCGGGTTGCGCGAGCACGTGCCGAGTGTGAAGACGGGCGCCGTCTGGAAAGCGCTCACATTGAAGAACTCCGACGTGCTTCTCTGTGAGGAAGGCAGCGTTGGGCCCGCAACGCAGTTGGGTCGTTGCGTTGCGAATCCGGCGAACGCGTTGAAATTTGTCGTCTGCGTCACGGCCAACGGCAGGCCCGATTCGAGCGACACAATTCCCGCGACCTGCCATCCGTTCACAAATTTTCCAACGGCGCCTGCGGGATGGAGCCGGTGATTCGGACCGACAGGAAGATCATAGGTGTAGCTCATCGTGGCTACGTTTGGGATGTCGCCGCTCGAAACATCGCGTTCCAATTTGCGGTTGTAACTGTCCGCTACGGGGAAATTGGCCACCGATCCGACTCTAATCGAAGCGTCAAATACCGACGATGCGTCGTCGATCAGCTTCGAATGCGCGTAGCTGACCAGGAACGTCGAGCCTTGTGAGAACCGCTTCTCCAGTTTCACTTGAATCCCGCTGTAGTTCGAGTTTCCGATATTGTTCCGATAGAGAATCACATTCTGGAATTCCGGAAACGGCTTAAGAAGCTGCGCGCGTGAAATGATTGGCCCGTTCAGCGAGGGATTGGAGGGAATCTGTCCGGCAAAGGGATTCGCCACCGATTGCTGAAGACTGTTGCCTAACGCGAGTTGAGCCGCCGTGAGCTGATTGAGGTTGTAGTCCGGAACGCCGAGGTGCGTGGCCTTCGACCCGGTGTAGGCAATCTCAAACGACAGGTCGTGCGCCAGTTCGCGCTGGATCGCCAAGTTCCATTGTTGCACATAGCCGGACCCGAGTGTCTGGTCTGCCGAATAGACGCTGAGCCCCAATCCCGCGTTCGGCGTGAGCGGAACCGGCTGCAATGCGGGTCCATTCGCGAGAGTGAATGCCGGAGTCGTGTTATTGAGATTGCTCTGCGAGACGGTCTGAACGAAGGGGAACG
>JBGPXQ010000021.1:0-13699 GCA_041492805.1 Terriglobia bacterium
GCGAAAATGTTGTCCACTTCTTCGATCACGTGAATCAGCCGCACCTGGTCAAATGTACTATCGGCAAAAGGGTAGGTGCGGCTCCAGTCGCACAGCACGTCGGCTTGCGTCGCCGGGCTCAGGTCAATACCGATGGCTCCGGGAAACTTGCCGCGGCCGCAGCCGACGTCGAGTATGCGCGGTTTGGATTGCGGGGCGATTGGCGCTCTCCTACTTGAGCACTTCCAGCTCGAATTCCATCACCTTTCCGCGGATGACGAAGCTCAGATAGTACTCCCAGAATTTGCGGAACCAGCGCAGATGGTTGACCAGGAATTCAAAGCCCAGCCATTTCCACAGATTGAGCAGCTTCACCGTGTTGCGCTTCTCGCGCATACGCACGCGCGTGTACCACATGTCGCGGCCGTGCATCCCGCCGGGATAAAAATAGAGGAACGAATAGGTGTTCAGGTGCCAGCGGTGGGTAGGGTCGCGGAACGAACTGGCGTCGGTGTAGTGCGGCGTCACTACGTAGATGATGCCGCCCGCGCGCGTCACGCGGTGGAACTCTTCCATGGTCTTGATGACGTCGGCGACGTGCTCGATGAGGTGCAGGGCGCGCACGCCGTCAAAGGAATTGTCCGCGAACGGAAGCCCGCCCTGATCCACATCGCACAGGACATCGGCGGCGGTGTCGGCGTTCTTGTCGGCGCCGATGGCGCCGGGATATTTTTCCGGCCCGCAGCCGATGTCCAGGATTCGAGGCAATGTGTTTTCGCTTCTCCCTTGCGCTCAGGCCGGCAGGGATCTTTCGACTTCGGTGATGGCCGCGTCGATGGTGTCCACGGCGAAGTCGGCCTGTTCGGTGTCAACCAGCAGCGGCGGCGACATCCGCAAGGAGCTGTCGCCGGCGCCGAGGATGAGCAGGCCCTTATTGAAGACCATCTGCACGATGCGGTCGCGCAGATCCTTGGCTTTTTCTTTGGTGGCCTGATCGCGCACCAGCTCGATGCCGATCATCAAGCCCTTGCCGCGGACATCGCCGACGATGCGGTGCTTCTTCTTCCAGTCAGCGAGCCGGCTGAAGATGTGCTCGCCGACACGCCGGGAATTTTCGACGTATTTCTTGTCCAGCAGGTCCACGGTGGCAATCGCGGCGGCGATGCACACCGGGTTGCCGCCGAAGGTGGAAGCGTGCGCGCCGGGCGGCCAATCCATCACGCTGGCGCGGGCGATGGTGATGCCCAGCGGCATGCCGGAGGCGATGCCTTTGGCCACGCAGAGAATGTCCGGCTCGAGGCCGGAATGATCGCCGGCCCACCACTTGCCGGTGCGGCCCATGCCGCTCTGCACTTCGTCGGCGATGAGCATGATGCCGTACTTGGTGGCCACGCGGCGCAATTCGGCCAGGAAGCGCGGGTCGGCGGGGACGTATCCGCCCTCGCCCTGCACCGGCTCGACCACGATGGCGGCGATGTCTTCGGGATCGGCGATTTTCTTGAAGACTTCGCGCTCCAGCACCGTGGCGCATTCCACCGCGCATTTATCCGGCGTTTGCCCGTAAGAGCAGCGGTAGCAGTAGGCGTACGGCACGTGAAACACGCCCGGCACCACCGGGCCAAAGCCTTTGCGCTGGGTGGACTTGCTCGCCGTCAGCGAGAGCGCGCCCATGGTGCGGCCGTGGAAGGCGCCGTAGAAAGCGATCACTTTGTCGCGCTTGGTGTGGTATTTGGCCAGCTTCACCGCGGCTTCCACCGCTTCCGTGCCGGAATTGCCGTAATAAAACTTCTTCGGCTCTTTCCCCGGCAGAAAGGCGGAGAGCTTTTCCGCCAGCTCGACCATGTTCATGTAATAAAAATCCGTGCCGGACATGTGGATCAGCTCGGCAGCCTGCTTCTGAATCGCCGCGACCACCTGCGGGTGGCAGTGGCCGGTCGAACAGACGGCGATGCCGGCGGCAAAGTCGAGGAAAATGTTGCCGTCCACGTCCTCGATCATCGCCCCGCGCCCGGTGCGGGCCACCAGCGGATAATCGCGCGTGTACGACGGGGAAATGTATTTCTTGTCGAGCGCAAGCGCCTTGCGGGCCTCGGGCCCGGGCAGCTCGGTGACCAGGTGCGGGAATTTGGTGTCCCTCATCGGTGCAATTTTGGTTTCGATCATGACTTCCTCCGTGGCCCGGTCGTTGCCGGAACCAGACAGGCCCATGCGGGCGGTTGCGTGTCGAAAGAACGAGTTAAGCGCAAGCGGAGGAAAAACCTAAGTCTGGGCCGAAAAGGCTCGGCCGATCAGTGCGTGGCTGCGTATGGAGGGCTTGGCGGTTCATTTGCGTTTCCAGCGGACGCCGCCGTCACGCGTGTCCTCAAGAATGATACCACGCTCGGCGAGCTGCTGGCGATAGGCGTCGGACGCTAAAAAGTCACGTCGTTTGCGCGCCGCCTGTCGCTCGGCCACCAGCGCTTCGACTTCGGCGTCGGAAATGCCGCTGTCAGTGGCGCCGATTCCGAGAGCGCGGAGTTTTTCGGCGTCGTTATCGGCGAGGACGGCGAATATCTGCTCGAACTTCTCCAGCGCAGCCTGCGCCGCAGGCACATCGCCGGCGAGGAATTCGCCGCGGTCCATCGCCGAGTTCGAGTCGCGCACCAGGTCGAAAATCGCGGCGAGAGCCACGGCCGTGTTCAGGTCGTCGGCCAGGCCGGCCGCGAAGTCTTCTTCCGCCTTGGCCGCTCGAGCCGGGAAATCGCTGCGCGCACCCTCGGGAAATTTCCCTGTCGTGAGCCGTGCGGCGAAATTGCGCAGCCGCTCGACCGAGCTGGCCGCCTGCTGCAGGCTGTCCATGGTGAAGTTGAGCTGGCGGCGGTACGGCACCGAGGCCAAAAGCAAACGGATTGTCGAGGGCTTCTGCCCCTGCGCGAACAGGTCGCGCAGCGTGTAGAAGTTGCCCAGCGATTTGGACATCTTCTCGCCATCAATGATCAGGTGCTCGGCGTGCAGCCAGCAGCGCACGAACGGCTTGCCGGTGGCGGCTTCGCTCTGCGCGATTTCGTTTTCGTGATGCGGGAAGGTCAGGTCCACGCCGCCGGTGTGGATGTCCAGCGTCTCGCCCAGGTACTTCATGGCCATGGCGGAGCATTCCAGGTGCCAGCCCGGGCGCCCCGGGCCGAGGCGCGTCTCCCAGGAATGCTCGCCGGGCTTGGGCGCCTTCCACAGCGCGAAGTCGCGCGCGTCGGCTTTTTCATAGCGGTCGACTTCGACGCGCGCGCCGGCCTGGATGCCGGTGAGGTCGACCTTAGAGAGTTTGCCGTAACCCGGGAACTTGGCGATGCGGTAGTAAATCGAGCCGTCGCTCACATAGGTGAAGGTTTTCTCGCGCAGCCGCTCGACAAGCTGGACCATGTCGTCAATGTGGTCGGTGGCGCGGATCAGATGCTCGGGCTGCTCCAGGCTCATCGCGCGCATATCCTCGACGAAGGCCTGCGCGTACTTGTCGGTGTATTCGCGTATGCCGATCCCCGCCGCGGCGGCGTTGTGGATGATGCGGTCGTCCACGTCGGTCATATTCATGGCCTGCAGCACGCGGTAGCCGGCCATGCGCAGAAATCGCCGCAGGATGTCCTGGAAAACGAACGTGCGGAAATTGCCGATGTGCGCGAAGTCGTACACCGTCGGGCCGCAGGTGTAGATGCGCACCTCGCCCGGGTGCAGCGGCACCAGCGGCTCGGTCTTCCCGGTCAGAGTGTTGTGGAGATGGATTTCTCGCATAAGGCCATGCGCCAGCCAAGAATCGAACCCCTAGCGCAAACGGAGCATTCTAGCCGAGCGAGCGGGGAACAGCAATTTCACTTGATTCAGGGGAGCTGCACAGCCGGAATGTCAGAAGAAAGCGAGCTCAGAATACTTTCCATGGTTCAGATTGGACTTTTTGCTAGAGGAAGCTGTTCGAAGAGTTTCCGGGTGTGGCTAGTGCCAATTGACTGGGGATTCGTGTCTCACCGTGGTCGCCTCTCTCGAAGAAAAGCTCCGAAAACCCCACCCTTCCCTCTTATCGAGGGGCATCCCGCTCTTGCGGGTCCATTTAGATGTCGGGGGGTAGTCATGTCGCTCCTCCTGCTCCGTTCATGCCTGAATTAATCTGGGCGTCGTTACAGCACTTCGATTAGACTTCCGATATTGAGAGGACCCACATGGAGCGAGAAGAGGTCAGGAAGCGGGTTGAGAATGCATTGCGGAATGTCGCTAAGAATGACCAGCATCTCCTGGAATTCGATCTCGGCGAGCGCTGCATCGCATCTCGGTTGGCTATGTACCTCCAGACCGAGTTTTCGGAATACTGCGTTGACGTGGAATACAATCGGCATGGCGATGTGCCCAAGAGGCTGGGCCTGCCCGATGAGTGCGCCAACTACCGGAACAGGGACGGTGAGGCTCTTGCCGTACCAGATGTCATCGTCCACGAACGCGGTCCTGACGGTCCTAATGTGCTCGTGCTTGAGCTGAAGAAGACGACTAACCCAGATCCGCGTGCGTGTGATCGCGAGCGCGTGCGGGCGTTCCGAAGGCAGCTAAAATATAGTTTCGGCGCGTTGGTCGAGTGCGAAACGCGGAAAGATCATCAGCCGGGAATAACGGTCTCGGAGTGGATTGACGACTAGACGGAATCGTTATGGCTCGCCCAACGGGCCGCTGCATTTCACTTCTTCTCAAGACCTCCTGGTCGACCTAACTAAGCCCACTGTTCACGCGCGCGAAAAGATTTTCGAAGCGCTCGAGGTCCGTTGGCGAGAGTGAGGCATCGGTGAGCCTTGGCAGTAGCGCCCGGGCGACGCGATAATGGTTGAAGCCTCCGTCTTTCAGAAGGGTCATCCCCTTCTCTACCAGCCATTGATTGATCCGCTCGATGATGCGTGGATGCTGGCCAAGTTGGGCCAGAGTCAGTGTGGTTCCTTTGAGCTCATTCGAATAAGCTGCGTTGAAGGCGTCGACGTAGAGCGCTTCAGAGAACAGGTCTTCAATATCAGTTTCCTGGTTGTCCGGAGTACGGAACATTGAGAAGTTGAGAACGCGCTTTCGTTCGATCAATTTCTGGCGAATGAGGTTCTCAAGGCTCTGGTGGGGCGTGCTGGCTCGGTCGTGCAGGACAACGAGTTTTAGCTTGCTCGCGCCGAGAAGGGCGATAAACGTTGTGAGATTGCTGAGCCCCCCTACGGGAACAAACACGCCCTCTTCCAGGCCCACCCTACCAGCCTGTTCGAGTAACGTGGACATGTGCTGCAGAAGCAGAAAGTCTGCGGGACCCTCAACGAGAATGTTTTTCTTCGCAATGAAAAGGTTCTGTGCGATCGAGTAGCCGAGAGCGGCCTGAAGGGGGAAAAGGCTTTCGTCCGTGGAGCCTTCGAGGTTTGCGGTGACCGTGGTCCCGTCCTTGGGACGGTCCTCGACGACACGCACCTTCTCGAGTCGGTCGCTTTCGACCATGAATGGTGAGTGGGTCGTGTAGATGATCTGCCGTGATTTCGAAAGCGTGTCAATGTACGAAAGGAAGTCGGTCTGTGCGAGCGCGTGAAGGTTTAGCCCCGGCTCATCGAGGAGAAGGATGAGGTCTTTGTCGGTGTCGGTGCGGTTTTCGACGGCCGAAAACCAAACCATGAAACTGAAAAACCAGATGAAGCCCTTGCTTCGCTGGTCAAAGGGTACGGTTACTCCGTGGCGGAGGTTTTTGACTCTGATGTAGAGGTTTTTCCCGCTGTTGAATGGGGGCTGGTCCTTCGGGTCAGCCTTGATATCGAACTCGACAGCGAGCTCCGTGTTCTGCTTCCAGTACTCGAAAACCTGGCGTGTAATCGTGAGGCCGATGGCTTCGAGTTTGGCTTTTGAGTTCTCGTAGCCCTCCTCGCTCATGAGTTCCTTGAGTTCAATTCCGGCCAGGTCGAAGAGGCCCAGGGCGGTCTCGTCGGCTTCCGTGAGCTGATTGTTAGCCTTGCGCTGATTAAGACTCTCCAGGTTGATCTTGCCGCTGAGGAGCCTGTAATCGTCGAAGTAGAGGAAGCGCGGAAGCGCAGGGTTGAGGTATACGTTCCAGAGATGCCAGCCAATCAGGTCCCAGCGGCCCGCGGCCTTTGTAAAGCGGTCCCGCCAATCCTTGGCAAAAACGATGAGCGTGCTGTCCGGCGGCAGTTCCTTAGCCTCGATCTTCTTAAGAACATCATCGAGGTGCTTGGCTCCTGCAAACATTTCGTCTGCATGCTCAATGCTTTGGAGAGGCCTCTTCAGCGCCGCCATGGCTGCGGGCTCGTCGAGCCCGAAGCCAATCGAGCTTAGGTTGCCGTAGTTGGTTGTCCTCGTGAAGGTGTGTTCCGACTGAATAACCTGGGTGCCGTGGAAGACTTCCGTGTTGATTTTCTCGGCGAGCTTCTTCGCGATCCGGAAAGTTAGTTCGACGACATTGGCGTAGGATTTCGCGTTGTGCAGTGGCTGATACCGAACGTAGTCCTTGCGGGGAAAGTCGAAAACAAAGTCGAACCTGGCGTTCCCAACCGGGAGCGACTTATGCAGGGCTTCAAGGAACGCAGTTTTGCCGGACTCATTCTTTCCGACAAGGACCGTTACATCATCGGCGATCTCGACTGGGGAGGAATCCTCGATGGATTTGTATTTAAAGACTTGGGCTTTTATAAGTGTGATCAAGCTGCACGCTCCGGCGAAGTGGGGTTCCTTGGGCTAAGCTTATCGTCTGGCGAGGCACCTCTCGGCCGTCATCCGTAGTCAGTGTATTCCAATAAGTCGGTTGCAGGAAGTAAACCATTCCTGCACAGAACAGGCAAAGTGCAAAGAGGGTGATTACCCCCTCGGTTACGAGAAAATGCAGATCGCCGCGTCCCCATGTTTCGCGACGATCCCTGCTGGGAAGGGTGGTGCTCCGAACCCGCTCGTGCTTAGGGACATAAAGCATCGGTATTGCGTCTCAGGTCATGCTCCGTCACTCCTTCCTTCGTACGGGGTCCGTCTCCTCACTGCGCGACCGAAGGACCTCCCAGGTGTATAATTCAGTTCGAAATGAGACCTTGCATGTACTCCAAGCCTGGGCCCCAGATTTGCTCTGTTGGGTTTCTGGAGGTGCTTACCGTAGCCGTTCTCCTCTTGAGTGTTGCGAGCAGCATATCCGGCCAGACTGCCAGGGGAAAGAAGCCCCAATAGAATAAATCTACCCCTTCGTCCTCAAAATGGATTGAGGACAAGCTTTCGGTTCGAACCGAATCGCCGTCTGTATCAGACGCGGGTAATTTGGTTTTGGCTTACACAGTGACAAATAAGAGCGGTGCCGATATCACTCTTGATTTTACTGAGGAGCCGGACTTTTCACTGAAGCCGCATCAGGAAACTCGTGTATTTTTCAAGCTCAAGGATCCCCCGAGCTATCAGCAGGTAACTCCGAAGGCGCGTCGTGTGTATTTGGTTCCAAAGCTGCTCCCTGCTGACCTGCCCGTGGCTTTCCACATCGTGTTGAGCGTCTCCGCTGACAACAAGCCCCCTTGGTTTTCCTCGGAGAGCACCATTGAGCGATTGAGCAGAGTCTTCCAGAAGGAACTGGGCAATACCGAAAGCATTGTGATCTTCATTCCTGACCAGCGTCTCAAAATCACTTTCCCAGTTTCTAGCGGACCAAAGAAGTAGGCGGTTCACCGGTCGTCTCGCCAGTGCGCTCTTGTGGATTTCCGCTTTTGAAGTCCCCTCGCAAGAAAGCAGGAGGAGTATGAAAGCGAAGGCGTGGAAAGGAGGGACCTTTGGAATCCGAGTCGGGAGGGGAAATGCAAGGCGCTTCTTTGTTCCCAAAAGGAGATTCGTGGAAATTGAAATGGACGGGCACCTTTATTCCTTCCATCTGTCCGACACGTTTTGGACCACGTGCCCCGAAGTGCGCGGCGCGGCAATTGCTCAGTGGCTGCGGAAGCACGGGCATGACCGGTGGCCAGAACGCCGACCGCCAGAGTTTGAGTTGACCCCAATAATAGTTAAACGCCGTTTCAAGCTTTCTAAGAAACTGTAATCTCCAAATGGGTGCGTGCCCCAGCGTTCGCGGCGATTCCTGCTGAGCTCCCGTCGCCCACTTCTGCGGAATCCGTCCGCGGATACCGCTCACGGTAAACAGGGTAAACAGGGCAAGTGGTAGGATGCAGCGCTCCAGAATCAAGAGCCTAAGGCTGGGCCGTCCGCCTGTTCCCTACAGCAATAGACCGTCGGCGCGTGGAGGGCTGACCGTTCTTGGATTAATGCTACTCAGCGAAATTGTTCTAAAAGGGCGGAGGACCGGCCAAACCTAACAGGCCGGCCCACCGCGTGTGTTTACTCAAGAGATGCGCATCTAGCAGCGCTACACATTATTTCGCAGGGGCAACGTAGCTGAGATCGGGCCGATACTGCAGGGCTTCGGTGGAAGTGGAACGGATTGCCTTCCGCAGGGAACTCAGAATCGCTGCTCCTGCCTCCTTGCCGTAGGCTTCCTCCATCATGGAATCCAAGGTTTTGTCCGTCGGTGATTGAAAAGCAGCCCAGTTTGCGCGGTCACCAACCAGGACAAAATGTGGGCCCTCTCCTCCATTTGCCAATTGGTACCAGCGGGTGGCGCCGGCCAACGGATAGTTGGTCTTCTTGATCCCGTCACCGACCTTCTTAACTGCGTCGACGAAATCATTGACGCCGTCCTGTTTCAGCATGAAATGGGTGACGGAGATCAGAGGAGTCGGGGGGAAGGTCTCTTGCCCAAGGCTCAGATCGGACCGGTAAAGGTAGTAGCCCATCTCTTCGCCGGCCAAGGACGCTCCCATGTTGGCTTGGGCATCAGCACCGTCGGCTTCATTGAATTTCTTGCGGTCGTCCAAGTCCTTCCAGTTGCGCCCGAAAGTTCCCACCACGTACGAGCCGGTGCCTTGACCGGTAACAACCTGCCAGGTGTACCACGACCAAGTGTCATTCTGGCCCTTGTGCCAGGCCATGTGCTTTTTACGGCCGGTCTCGTACTGCTGGGTCATGCCCGGCTTAATGTGGTTGAAATGGATCTCGGCAACTTTGCCCGGCTGTTGCGCCAGGGCGGGAATCGCCGCCGCCAAAGTAAACAGAGTTCCCAATACTGCACGCGAAGCGCGCATAGTTCCTCCTTTTCTAGTCAGCTTTTTTGGGCCGGAAACAGGCGTACCGTTTCGACTCCGAAGCAGGCGGCATTGTACACCGGATTGCCTTCCTGCGTGCCTTCCATTGTGGCCCGCATCCATCGCGACGTTTCATGCCGGGAAGAAATGGGGCAGTAGCGGGCGTTTTCACCGCGTTTTGCGACCTGGATAGCGGCCTCTGGCAGTTTGTCTTGCTGATACACTCGCCTGGCAATTGGCAGAGCGCCGAAAACTATTGCGGGCGAGGGTGACAGGGTGTATACGTGACCCATCGTAAGTCTGAAACCGGGGATCCTGTTTCGAACTTTCGATGCCGACTCAGGCGCCTCCAGGCGCACGCGGGCGTGAGCGCGAACGGCAGACGGCAGGCATACTAATCGAGCTTGCATCGCGGGAAAATCGGCGTCGGCGCCTGTAACCCCTTGCTGCCGGCCAACCCACCATTGCAGGCCACGGCTGTTCTGTCCCGTCATTCCTGACCTCATCTTGGGAGGGTTCGGTATGGGCGCTTCAGCCCGCTTCTTCTTCGCTACTATTTGCACTGCTCTGCTTTTCACCGTCAGCGCCTTCGCCCAACAACCTGTGCCTCCTGACGAGCCGCAGGACGACAGCATGGACACTCCCCTCCAGCGGGCGCGGGCCCAGGCGAAGGCGCAACAGACCAAGGACAGAAGCAGAATCGAGAGGGATGATCCCAGGGCGCGCCTGGATGCGCAGCGCGCGGCACGCGGTATTCCTTCGCAGCAATACAAGGAGCATTTGTTCCGCCTGCGGCAAGCTCAAGCTGCCTCGCGAGGCGGGCCGGCTCCATTCGTTACCCCGCCCTTCTCTGCGCAATGGGTTCCCATCGGACCCACCGGTGCGGACTACCAACAGAATGGCACGTTCACCATATTCGAACGCGACAGCGGAAGAGCGCGGACCATTCTGCCGCATCCCACAGATCCAGACACTTTGTATTTCCTGACCTCTGGCGGCGGTCTGTGGGTAACCAACAACTTCACTGCCAGCTCACCTACGTGGAGACCTTTGACGGATTCCCTGCCTACCACCGCCGGCGGGTCAGTCAGTTTTGGCCGCACGCCGCTCGTCCTGTACCTCGGCCTGGGTGATCCCTTCGATGTGATCAACGTCGGCGGGGCGATGGTGAAATCCATCGATGGCGGCGCGAACTGGACGAACATCGTTGACCTGGGAACTCCGATGTCGGTGCGTGACGTCAAGGTGGATATCAGCACGGCGCAGGACATCGTGCTCGTGGCCACGGATACAGGTCTTTTTCGCTCCCCGGACGGAGGCCTGACCTACGCCTCGATCGCCGGGCCCTTGGGCGTGTTTCCGGGCCAAGCCTTCTGGAGTCTGGTTCGGACCAGTGCCGGTTGGCTGGTAAATGCACAGCCGTGCTCCGGGGTTCCTGCTACTAGTTGTGGCACGCAGGCGACAATCTATCTCTCAACGGACCAGGGACTAACCTGGGCGGCGATTCCGAATACGGGAAATGTTTATACGGGCGCAGGGCGCACCACCCTGGGTGTTGGCACGCCGGGCGACAGCGTGGTGTATGCATTTGCCGAAAACTCCGCCTCCACCGACCAACTGGACTTGTTTAAGTCCACCAATGGCGGACTGAGCTGGACGGCGCTCAGCATCAACGGCAAGGTTCCCACCAACATGAATGGCGACAACCCCAACATGGACCTGATGCACGGCCAGTCCTTCTACAACCAGATGATCCTGGTGGATCCCAACGATGTCCTGCAAAACACCGTCTACCTGGGCGGGGACTTAAGCAGCGCGAAGACCACAGACGGCGGACTTACCTGGACGCTGACTTCCAATTGGCTCGCTCAGTTTGGTTTGCCCTATGTCCACGCCGACATGCATGCTGCCGCGCTTAGCCTGACCACGCCCCAGACTGTGTTGTTCGGCTCGGACGGCGGGATCTTCACCAGCCTGGACAGCGGGACGACATTCACGAGCTCCAAGAACAATGGCCTACAAACATTCCTGGTCTATTCCCTGAGCACCACTCCTGTATTTCCGTCGGCTGTCCTGTTCGGCTCACAGGATAACGGCACGCGCATCCGCAAGGGGAACACCACGATTTACAACCAAAGCCGCGGAGGCGACGGCATCGGAACCGGCTGGAGCCAGGCGAATGCCAATGCCGCCCTCGTGACCGTGCCGGACGAAAGCTTTGGCACCAATCTCACCAATCAGATACCCGACATCAATTCGAACTTCGTGTTCACCAGACCGCCGTTAGTGAGTGACGCGCTGTTTTTCACGCCAGTCGAGACACCGACGGCCACCGCTGATCCCACCGGCAAGGTATTCTTCACTTCATCCAGGCTGCGGGTTTACAAAACCGTAAATGGCGGTTTCACCTGGACAGTTATCGGCGCTGTCGGCTCCACAATCGTTGGGCCTACGGGTTTGCGCGCCACGTCGCACGGCGTCGGCGTCAGCCCGGTGGATCTGATGCACCTAGGAGTCATCGCCGCCGGAGGCCACGCCGAATTCACGATCAATGGAGGAACGAACTGGACGGACGTAGACCTGAGTACGCTCTTCGCGGGAACCAACTCGTTTACCTCCAGCTTCACCTGGGCCGACAATCAAACCATGTACGTCACCTCGGTTGCGCCGCAGGCGGGTGTCGTGCGCGTCGCCAAGAGCAGCGACAGCGGAGTGAACTGGGCCCGCGCCGATGGCGGTCTTCCCGACGTTCCCGTCAATCGAGTGATCCTGGACCCACGGGACGCCACCCACAACACGCTCTTGGCGGCCAGTTTGCTGGGTGTATTCCGAACCACCGATGGCGGGATGAGCTGGGTCCCCTACGGCACCGGCCTGCCCAACGCGTTTGTCGCCGACATCAGCATGACCCCTGACGGGAATTTCCTGCGCCTGGCTACCTATGGCCGCGGTATCTGGGAACTGCCCTTCCTCACCTATGTTGGCGCCACGCTTACCGATGACATTACCTCGTGCGATCACGACGGCGTCCTGGACAACGCTGAACAGGGACATCTGACCATCACCTTGCATAATGATGGCGCCACCACGCTCAGCGGCATTACCGCGACCATCACTTCGACGAATCCAAACGTCAGCTTCCCCAGCGGTAATACCATCAGTTTCCCCAGCGCGGCCCCGGGCGTAGATACCACGGCTGCCGTCATCGTTGCCATGAGTGGAGCAGCGGGAATACAGCAGATAGACTTCACCATCGCATTCAATGACCCGGCTCTGGGTTTACCCGCGGCGGTGACGGCGACTGCATCGTTCCGCGCGAGCGATGACGAAGTTCCCAACGGCTCGACCGCGGACAACATCGAAGCGACCAACAGCCCATGGACGGTGGCCGGAACTCCGCCTTCTATACCCGATTCCCTGACCTGGGAGAAGCGCCAGATCACCCCGATAAAGCACCTCTGGGCCGGACAGGACTCCAACGCTCTGACCGACGTATCTCTCGTCTCCCCCGTCATGCAGGTCGGCGGCGGGAACTTTTCGATCTCCTTCGAGCAGCGCTACCTATTCGAGTTTCAAGGTGCCATGTTTTTTGACGGCATGGTGCTCGAGCTCAGCCAGGATGCCGGCGTTACCTGGACCGATATCGGTGGGATGGCCACCCCCAGTTACGACCACACCCTGGAGGTCGGCGGCGGCAACGTGCTCGGGGGCCGCATGGCCTACAGCGGCCGAAGCCCGGGCTATCCCAGTTTCGAGTCCGTTACCGTAAACCTGGGAACTGCGTTTGCCGGGAAACCCGTGCAAATCCGGTTCCGGATAGGAACCGACCCATTCGGCGGCAGCCCCGGCGTGGAGATTCGAAACATCGCCACCACCGGTCTGACTAATACGCCGTTCACGGCGGTGGTGGCGGATCGCGGAATATGTTCGGGGGTGACCTTGACCTCCATCGCGGTGACGCCCGCGAACCCGTCCATCGCCAAGGGCCTGACCCAGCAGTTCACCGCCATTGGGACCTTTAGCAGCGGTCCGCCCATGGACATCACCGCCACGGCGACGTGGTCGTCATCGAACATGGGCGTAGCCACGATCGGCGTGAACACTGGCCTGGCGACAGGCGCGGGTGTGGGCATGTCAAGTATCACCGCGACGCAGGGTGCTATCACCTCCAACACCGCGGTGCTGACGGTTACGGCAGCGACGCTGGTGTCCATCGCCGTGACGCCTACCAACCCGTCGATCGCCAAGGGCCTGACGCAACAGTTCACCGCCATCGGGACGTTCACTGATACCTCCACGCTGGATGTGACCACGACAGCGAGTTGGGCATCGGCGACCACGACCGTG
The DNA here is from genome assembly GCA_041492805.1 of Terriglobia bacterium. Classification (GTDB taxonomy): domain Bacteria; phylum Acidobacteriota; class Terriglobia; order Acidiferrales; family UBA7541; genus Palsa-360. The sequence continues at coordinate 13,470 of JBGPXQ010000021.1, forward strand.
GGTACGATCGGATTGCACACTGGTCTTGCGACTGGCGCCGGCGTAGGCACCTCAAACATCACCGCGGCCCAAAGTGGAGTGACCTCCAATACCGCGGTGCTGACGGTAACAGCGGCAACGCTGGTCTCCATCGCCGTGACCCCGACAGCTCCGTCCATCGCCAAGGGATTGACGCAACAGTTCACGGCCATAGGGACGTTTACAGACAACTCCACGCTGGATGTGACCAC
>JBGPXQ010000142.1:0-6849 GCA_041492805.1 Terriglobia bacterium
CATCTTCTCAAGCGAAGCGTCGTCGAGATCGAGGCCGTGCTCGATTGAATCCACACCGCCATCGAGGCAGTTGCGCAATCCTTCGCCGCCGTAGGCGTGACAAGCCACCTTCTCTCCCTCGCGGTGCGTTTCGTCCACGATGGCCTTGATTTCGTCCAGGGTAAAAGTGGGAATGCTCACAAGCTTGCCTTCGGCGGTGAAGTGAAACCGGTGGGTGCCGTAAATTTTGATCAGGTCCGCGCCGTATTTGATTTGCTCGCGCACGGCCTTGCGCGCCTCCTCCGGCGTGTCAACGATTTGCACGCCCGTGGGGACGAGCACCTCCGGCGAGTAGCCTTCGAGCGGATAGCCGCCAGTGGTGGAAAGGGCGCGCGTGGCTACCTGGAGCCTCGGCCCGGGAATCAAGCCGCGGTTTATCGCGTTGCGCACGTCCACGTCGCTGTACATCGCGCCTTCGGTTTCGACGTCGCGCATGGCGGTGAAGCCCGCTTCGAGGTCGAGCTTGGCGTTGAGCACCGCTTCGATGGTGCGGTACTGCCACGACTCCTTCAGCAGTTGGTCTTCGTACCGCCCGTGCGATTCGCCGGTGAGAAAAATGTGGGTGTGGGCATCAATCAGGCCGGGCAGGACCGTTGCGCGGCTGAGATCCACCACGGCCGCGCCCGCCGGGATTTGCACCTGCGACGCCGGCGCCACGCGCTCGATGCGTTCGCCGCTAATCACGATCACTTGGTCAGCGAGAATTTTCCCCGTGTGAACATCGAGCAACCTTCCGGCGCGGACGTATTTGGTCTGTTCGCCGGCGCTCTGCGCGCGCGCCGCAGCCGCGACCAAGACGATCATGGCCAATAGGATTGCACTTCGTCGCATTGTCTCCCCCTTGGTGCAGCTTGTTGAGAGCCGATTGCTTGTCCTTATTTTCCCCAATCGTTGCGCACGACCACGCCGCCTTTGATTACACACTTCACCTTTTCGAGCACGGTCACGTCATCGAGCGGACTTCCTTCGACCGCGATCAGGTCGCCGTATTTCCCCGGCTCGATCGCGCCGACGCGGTCGGCCCATCCGAGCAACTCGGCGGCGTTGATCGTTGCCGCCTGAATCGCCTCGAGCGAAGTCATTCCGTACTTCACCATATACGGAAATTGCTTGGCGTTCTCGCCGTGCGGATAGACGCCACCATCAGTGCCGAATGCCATGCGCGCTCCGGCGCGATGGGCGCGCGCAAAATTATCGCGCTGGATCTGGCCGAGCTTGCGCTCTTTTTCGAGCGACTCGGGAAGCATCCCCGCCGCCGCGCCCTGGCCGAGGATGTAATCGTCGTTGTAGATGTCCATCACCAAAAACGTGCCGTGCTCCTTGGCGAGCCGGATGCCCTCGTCGTCAATCAAGCTGGCATGCTCGATTGAATCGACGCCCGCCTCGATGGCTTGCTTGATCGCTTCGGTGCCGTGCGCGTGTGCCGCCACTTTGCGGCCCAGCCGGTGCGCCTCATCCACGATGGCCTTCATTTCCTCGAGGGTGTACTGCTGCGTTCCCGGCTGGTCGCCCTTCGAAAGCACGCCGCCACTCGCGCAAAACTTGATCAGGTCCGCGCCGTACTTGATGTTTTCGCGCACCTTGATGCGCGCGGCCCAGGGGCTGTCAGCGACGCCGTCCGAACGGCGGTTGTAGTCGGGCGGCAGCAAATTGTTGTCGCAATGGCCGCCGGTAATTCCTAGCGCCGGACCGGAGACGAGGAGGCGCGGACCCAGGACGTCACCGTCATTGATCGCATCGCGCAGCGCGACATCCGTGAAGCCGGACGCGCCGACGTTGCGCGCCGTCGTGAACCCGGCGGCGAGCGTGGTCTGCGCATTGGTCACGCCATAGATGGTTTCGCGCGGAATCGAGACAGTGAGCGCGCGATACCCGTGCAGCTTCGCGCTGCTGGTCAAATGGTCGTGCGCGTCAATCAGGCCAGGGAGCACCGTCGCGCGGGTTAAGTCCACAACGACGGCGCCGGCGGGGATTTGCACTTGAGCTGCGGGTGCGACGCTTTCGATTTTCTCGCCGCGAATCAAGATCACCTGGTCGGACAACATTTTGCCCGTGCGCACGTCGAGAAGCTTTCCCGCGCGCACGTACACCGCGGCTGTTGGCGCAGCCTCAGCGACGCTGGTGGCCGCGCCGCCTCCAAACAATTCCGTGGCTAGAAAGCCTGAAAGCAACAACATTGGAACCATTGCAAACCATCGACGCATGTTTGTTCCCTCGAAGTGACAGCCGCGAGATCATCCCCGCCAAAGTGACGCGCGATTCTACTCCGAATTGTGGCGGGGGGAAGCCCGTGGTTTGAGGGAACCGATCCTTTCGGCTAAGTCGATGGGAAGCCGAAATCTTTCAGGATTTCGTAGATAGGCGCACGGAGAGGTCCCCAATCGAAGATGGTTGAGCGAACGGTGTGATAACCGAGTTCACGGTAACTTTCGAATTGCGATTCTGAAAACCACTGTTCGCCCGTGGATTGGTGGGGAAAATCATCGTGGATGGACTTGTAGTTCAGCACGTCTGTGGGTTCGTCGCCGGTGAGCGAGGCTTTGAAATAGATGAGCTTTCCGGTCGGGGCGCCCGGATCGGCCATCTCATAATGGATGTCGCCGATGGCGCAATGCAGTTGGCTCCACGGACTGTCCTTGACGAGATGGATTTTTCGCGTGTCAATCTCGATGGCGATTCCCATGTCCTCTCGGCACTTGCGAATCGCGCTCGCCAGCCCGCCAAACGTCAAGCCATGGTCTTCTTCCGCATCGCAAGCCACAATCAATCCGCAACGCCGCTTCACGAGTTCATAGAGGCCAAGATTATCGAAATGCCCGCCGTCGGATAGATAAACGAATTTGCTCCGGTCGTCGGTCTGCGCGAAGAGCTCCTTGACCAGGTACAAGAGCCCGATGGTGGGCCCGGATTTCTGCCAGGTCTCTTTTCTGCGAGGATTGCCGGCCCACACACCGAGGCGCACGTTGAACAGTGTCATCAGAAACGCGACGGGAATCGAGCTGTGATACCCCATGTTTGGACTGACGGCGGCGCCAGAAATCCCTGCCGCCGCACCGAGAAGAATTCCGCCACCCTTGAAGCAGTACGATGAAGTTGGCCGGTAACCAAAGTCGCGGTCTCCGGCGTCTACTGCTTGGCCCGATTCGCTCTCGTTGCCGCCATCGTGTTGTTCTTTGTCACTCTTGCGTTTCAATTGCGAGGTGTCCAGCTTCTCGAGCCAGACATCGAAGCCGCAGAATTTCGGCGTCAGGATAAACGATTCGGCCATCCGTTCCTGCCAGGCGAGTTCCTTGCCGTGGACAAGGTTCAGCGCTGCATTCAAAATCGGATACGGGCCCGAGAAGGACTTCTTCGCATCGATAGAACTCAACAGCAGATCATCCTGCGCATCGAAGCCTGTAAATGGGTGCGAGCGGCGATCGGGACCATGCGCCGCGCCCAGATAGCAACGCACCAGCCGGTTCCGATAGAACAGGTGCATGCAGAACTCATTGATGTCAACGCGGCTGGCAAGGAACAACGCTACGCCAATCAGAATTAGTGTGGCGGCGATCAACCAGGTGGCAATCCCGTCACCACGCGAATACCAGGGTGTTCCTGTCGCGAGCGGGGCAATCGTTCCGGAGCGGATAAATTCGGCCAGAGCTTGCGGGGCACGCAAATGCCCCGAGAGATTAATCAGCAGGTGGTAGATCTGCGTCGAGAGCACGATCAGTAGCCCGACAATAAAGACGTAGGGTGCGGGCTTGGCAATCCACTCGAGCGACGAAGTTCCGTTTGCTTTGCCCGTGGACTTGCTCCGTCCGGCCGCCAGCCCCCCGATGGTCGTCGCGATCCAGATGATGATCGAGCTGTACTTGGAGAGGGCAGCCAAACGCGGCCAAGCATCCCTGAAAATCTTCCAGACGATAGGGGAATAGAGAGAGAGTACGCACAAGCCGGTCCAGGCCAGAGCAAAGATTAAGACCCAGGCACCCAGGCGGTTCCACCATTCGCGTTTCTGATTTGTGAGGCACAGGCCCATCAGTCCGATGTGCAGCGTGCCAGCCAGCAGAAAAATGTTGAGCACCAGGAGTGCTCCGAAGGCCGAAAAAAGAAGATCATGATGACCTCGCCAACCGTTGAAGAGTGTCTGGACCGCTCCCAGCAGAGCGCCGGCCAGCGCGCCCGCGTACGGGGCTCCGAACAGGGCCGCCGCCGAACCCAACAGCCACCCCGGTAAATGCCGGCCTCGCTCCGCGGAATACGGGGCAATTGCCCACAGCCCCCAGAACACGACGGTCAGCAAGACCGTCAAGGAAATGGCAAATCGGGCATGACTGTGTCCCGGGCTGGTCCAAGCCTGTAGCGGGTTGGCAGCGAGGTCGAATACCCAGGCCAGGATCGCAGCCGTCAGAACGGTTACGAGAACGCGCAATACAATCCGGGGCTTCGAAGGGGAAGCCTGCTGTTCGCTGTCCTCTTCTTTGCTCGATTTAGGAGTATTGCAATCACGGAAGGAGGCGTTGGCTCCGGGCGGCCACATCAGGGAAAGTAGAACTCCTGCAACCCCGCCAAACATCCATAGAAACGTATATCCAATCGCGCCGGCCTCCGCCCATTCCACTAGCGTCTGTGGGCGCCTGAGGACGAGGAGTTTGTCCGGCCAGAGCCAGCCTCCGATAAACCACGCCGCCACAGCAAGGAGGACCACGCTGAAAATCACGTAACCTTGCACGGTGAATGGCGCGAACTTCCGCTTGGGATAGAAAATCCGGGAAGCCATATTCAGCGTGATGAAGGTGATGCACACTGCCAGAATCGCAAGAGCAATTCGGAAAGATTCGGCGGGGAAGTTCCACATACGCGCTGAAAGCGCGGCTCCGATCCACGGGAGCAGGAGAATGGCAGACAGGGCCAAAATGAGGATCACTAGATTCAGCAGAGTATTGCGAAGATAATTCGCGATCATCGTCCAGGTGTCGGCGCCAAACAGGCCGAGTTCAGGAGTCAAATAATTGCTGTACTCACGCAAGAAGCGGATTTCGTGCGGCTCCTGGTATCCCTTCTGGTCGGCGCGCTTCGGCGTCAGGCCTTGCGTCACCGTATCCATCTTGGACCGGCAAAGCCAGCTTGTGAGCCAGCTCCCGATGTACCCGCCGCCGGAGACGGTGGAAAGGAAGTCGAACCGCCGCAGGAAATTCATTTCCGCCAGGCCCTGAAGCACGCCCAGATTGAATGTGGCGCTGCGAATTCCGCCGCCGGAAAAGGCCAGGCCCACAAGCTTCATCTCGTGCGCCTTCTTGATCAATTCGTCCCAGTGAGGATCCGCAGCTACAGACTTATCCTCCTGAGCTTGCTTTCCCTCATTTCTTGGGTTCGGGGTGTTGGCTGAGCCTAAGGAGCGATCAACCCCAGGCATTGCCTCGCCACCAGGATTCATGCCACGATTTTTCCGCGAGGCGATGATTTCCTCCTGCTCAACTGTAAGCACGTGCCGGAGATCGAAAGCTGATTGCGGCTGCTCTGGGCGTTCGCCGGAACCGGATGAAGCAGGCTTGCCGGATGTCATCGCAACGTCCCTCGAATACTCCATTTCGCGCGCATATGAGTTTGGCCTGGGCCGCCGCTGAACCAGCTACGATGGGTGGAGGTAAGTGCGTACTGATTAAATATATATCTGGCCGGTTATGCGAGTGGCAATCTATTCGAGATAAGAGGTCGAGTCAAGGGAAAGAGAATCGTTTGCGCAGCGTCCTCAATGACAAATCCTGCCCGCAGCGTAGGTTCCATCCTTCGGAAGACAGGCTGCGTTTTATCTAATCCCAGGAGAATGTGAATTGACCGGAGAAGAACATTTGTTCTAGGCTGCGCGAGCTGTTTGGACGCAATTCATTATTTTCTCTGCCGGGGGGCGCGATGATTCGGGAAACAGAAGGGAACACTTGAACATTGTTGGGAGTCTTGCGCGGGACCGCAATTCTAGGTCTGCTTATTCTCGCAACTTTGGCGGCTGCTACCGTAAGGGCGCAGGAGAAGGATGCGCAGCAATCCAAGGAGGGCGCAAAATCCGAGAAGAAGGAAGAAGGCCTGCCGCTGAAACCCACTCGCAAGATATCTTTCACGACCGAGGAAGGCACTTGGATGTCGCTCGACGTTTCCCCCGACGGCAAAACAATCGTCTTCGTTTTGCTCGGCGATCTTTATCTCCTTCCGATGGAGGGCGGGGAAGCCAAGCGCGTGAGCAGTGGCCTGGCGTGGGATTGCCAGCCGCGCTTTTCGCCTGGCCTTTACTTCTGGCAAAAATCGGACGCCGAAATTCAGAGAATCGGTCCGTAGGGTTCAGCTCAGCAAACATAACATTTGGCGAGATTTGCGGGCCTCAAACGACCCCGCGGGACACTCGAAATCAGGCCAGGCTGCGACATTTTGAGTATTATTTTAAGTATCTTTCCAGATAGGGCCTACTAAAAGCTGTATCGAAAACGCATAAGCTAGTCGCCGAGTTTTTGTAAGCCGCTTATTTTAAGGGAGTTAGAGTTGTAGTTTGGTTTGGCAACAAGACTGCCATATGATTACCGAACCTTTCGGGGTGTGTTGTAGGCATTTGTACTCAATCGAGAATTCTTCTTTAGGAGGGGGCGCAATGGGGCGTATCAATAAGCTGTTCTTTGTATTGGTCACTTTGTCTCTTTTGATCCTCGCGGTGCAGCCGGTTGGCGCACAGACGACAAAGGGGTCAATTTCCGGTGTGGTCGTGGATCAGACCGGCGCGGCAGTGCCGCAGGCCACCGTCACCGTAACCAGTCGTGCGACGGGCGATAAAGCTTC
>JBGPXQ010000147.1:0-6647 GCA_041492805.1 Terriglobia bacterium
CTTTCCTCCAATCGCGACCGCATCCCCCAACGGCAAGACCTTCCTCCTTCTGAAAAAGGACCTATTCACACATGGCTGAGGTGATGGCCCTTTGCCAGGACGAGTGCCTATCCGGCACCCCAAAGCAGGCAACGAGTGTTAGCCCGCATTTCCTTTTTTTGAAGTCCGTGTAAGTCGCCGTGTGATCGAGCCAACGGCCCCAGCTACAGGGCACCTGCGGGGCCCACTGTCGTCATCTGCTTAGATGGATGCGATCCAGCCTACCTAGATCGAGGCATCCCGGACGGGGTCTTTCCTACGCAAGGCGAGCCGATTTTTTCGGAAACTAAAATCACTCGCCTCGGACTACGCGTTTCTGGAATACTTGGCCAAATATTGCAAAACTCTGACAATCGGAATCCTTGAGCCATGCAATACTGGATGCGTCGTGAGCGAACATCCGGTCATTATTCAGGGCGGCATGGGCGCAGGCATCTCAAGTTGGCGGCTCGCCCGGGCAGTATCCGAACTCGGCCAGCTCGGAGTCGTTTCCGGTACGGCCCTGGATCAGATTCTGGCCAGGCGACTGCAGGACGGTGATCCCGGCGGACATATGCGCCGCGGCCTGGATCGTTTTCCTTTCCCCGCAGTCGCGGAACGCATATGGGAAACGTATTACATCCCCGGCGGCAAGCCGGAATGCCAGTCGTACATGAGCCTGCCGAAGCATTCCAAGGACGATCCCCGCGAGTTGATCGAGCTTTGCGTGGTCGCCAACTTCGTCGAGGTCATTCTCGCCCGCGAAGGCCATGGCAATCCTGTTGGAATCAACTACCTGGAAAAAATTCAGATTCCACATCTGCCTTCCATATATGGGGCCATGCTTGCCGGCGTCGAATACGTGCTGATGGGAGCAGGCATCCCCCTTAAAATCCCGGGTGTCCTCGACCGTCTGGCCAATCACGAGCCCGCCACCTACGGGCTTCAGGTTACCGGCGCACAGGAGGGTGATGACGTCACGATCATCTTCGTACCGCGGGATTTCACGGGGCGTGATCTTCCGCCGCTTCTCCGCCCCAAGTTTCTCGCGATCATCTCCTCCAATACTCTTGCCCTGACTTTGATGAAGAAGGCGAACGGCAGGGTTGACGGATTCGTTGTCGAAGGGCCTACTGCCGGTGGACACAACGCGCCGCCCCGCGGGAAGCTACAGCTCAATGAAGCGCACGAACCCATCTATGGAGAACGCGACAGAGTTGACCTGGAAAAAATGCGGGAACTGGGCCTGCCTTTTTGGCTCGCTGGAGGATACGGTAGCGCCGAAAAGCTCCGCGAAGCCCTGGCTTCTGGCGCCGCTGGCGTGCAAGTCGGAACCGCGTTTGCCTTCTGCGCTGAGTCGGGTTTGAGAGACGATTACAAGCAGGCACTATTGAAAAAAGCGATTTCCGGCGAGGCCAGGGTTTTCACTGATCCTCTGGCTTCTCCTACGAGTTTTCCTTTCAAAGTCGCACAGTTGGAAGGCACGAATTCGGAGTGCGAAGTCTACTTGGCCAGACCTCGCATCTGTGATCTCGGCTTTCTCCGCGAAGCTTACAGAACCGCAGAGGGCACGATTGATTACCGTTGCACTGGAGAGCCCGTGACTGTATACCTGTCCAAGGAAGGAAATGCCGACAAGACGGAGGACCGAAAATGCCTCTGCAACGCACTACTGGCGAACATCGGACATCCTCAAACACGTGGCGGCAAATACGTTGAAAGAGGCCTGGTCACCTCTGGGGATGACCTGAACGAAATTCCGTCATTCCTGCCGCCAAACCAGCCGGTTTACAATGCCGCAGATGTGATTGCGAAGCTCCTCGACGGGTGATCCTGCGAGAAATACGCTTGGAGAATGCATTCTCCCGCCGTGCACATCAATGCTAAGCCGCCGCCGAATTCCAATACCCGCAACTCATGGCCTCGCTACCGATCGAGCGTCAATGGACGCTGTGAACGCTCTCCGAGAGAAGAGGGTCGCCGACAGGAACGGGCTCGCCACGAAAGAATCGGTTTAAGCTGAGCAAGGCGACACCTCCGGTAACTAGCGCAAGTGTAGCGGCATCCCAGATCGCCGGCCACGCGCTCTTGGGGGAAAATGGTGGAAGGATCATGAGATAGAGATCCGTGACGCGCCCCAAGAGAACCAGGACTGCTGCCGCAGCAAGCGCATGGGGATTCATCTTGTTCGCGCGTGGCAGCAGCAGAAGGAACGGCAGAACCCAATTCAGGAGGAAGTTCAAAACAAAGAGTTTTCCCCATCCCGAACCAGTCCGTATCGCAATGTAGTTGGTCTCTTCCGTCAAGTTAGCGTACCAGATCAGCATGTACTGGCAGAACCAGACATAGGCCCAAAACGTCGAAAACGCCAAAATTAATCGGCCGAGATCCAAGAAATGGGCATCCTCTATGTATGCCCGAAGCGGGCCTGCACGACGCAGCTCTAATGCCAGCAGCGTGACCGCTGCCAACCCTGACAGAAACATTCCGGAAAAATGATAGATGCCAAAGATCGTGCTGGCCCAGTCTGGCTCGAGCGACATCACCCAGTCGGTGCTCGCGAGCCAGAACGTCACGCCAAAGACAACCATGAATGCTGCGGCAAGCCGGGTATTGCGCCGTGAGAGTTCGTTTCCGCCTTCTACATCCTGCCGGCGAGAGTTGTCTGACATTGCCCAGGCAAACCACAGCCAAATGGCGATATAGATCACCGCCCGCGCCAGAAAGAATGGATACGACAGCCAGGCCTGCTTGAAGCCAGTGTAACTTTCTGGATTCGCCCACGATTTCCCATACCACGGATAAATCGAACGGTGCGCAATCAACACGAGCAGAATCCCAGCTGCGCCTGCGGGAAGTGCGGCGGTCATCGCTTCCCCGACGCGCCGCAGCGCGATGCTCCAAACGGCGCCGCTCGCATATTGCAGCGCAACGAAGAAGAGGCCTGCGAGTCCCAGACAAACCATGGCGAAGCTGCCGAGGAGCAGATCGGCCCAGGCACGTTCCCGACCGAGCCACAGGCCAGCGACCAGAACAACTGCTCCGCCTGCAGCAGCGAATTGCATCCACCGGCGAAAAGCGGCGAGCCGCTGGGGGAATCGAGCGTCACTCATGGGCGGACTCCGGCCTGCGTCCCGGGTGTAGCCGAATTCTGCAAGGATCGTACGAACGCAATCACGTTCCAGCGATCCTCTCGGGAAACCTGCGCTGCATACGGAGGCATATTTTTCTGGCCATACGTCAGAATGTGAAACATCTGGCCGTCTTTCATCTTGCGAGCGTTATCGGCATCAAGAGAAGGCGGCGCGGGAAAGCCTCGTTCGGTAACAAGACCGTCGCCGCGTCCAGAAAACCCGTGACACGGCTGGCAGAAATTCGCAAACACCGTGGCGCCGCGCGCAACGACTTTCGCGTCGCCGGGGCTGACCGGGTTTTGCAGAATTTCCCCGGCCCTCACCGCATCCTCCGGAGTAGGCGCGAAGTGCACAGGCAGGAACCCGCGCGGTATCGTTCCCGGCACCGGCGATTGAAGAGTCTTGCCGTCAGGGAAATTAGGATTCGCCGCGTACGCGTTGTAGCGCGGCGTGCGCACCATTTCGGGGATGAATTCACGATTCGGCCTGGACGGCTGCGGATAAAACGCCCAGCGGAGACCGAGGCTCACAAGAAAAACCAGCAACAATGTAACGTTCAAGGCTGCCCTTGACATCATGCCTCCTCGAGCCGTTCCTCAATCGCCACGGCGCCGTACTTCTCAAACAGCCGGCGGACACTGGCGAGATCAAACGCCGCGTCCGTTTCTTCCAGGATGAGAACGAAACGGTCATCGGTCACGCCGTGATAAGCCAGCGCGGGCCTCTTACCGGGACGAAGCCGGGCGAGGATCAGAAACACAAGAACCGTTGTCAGACCGGCGCTCAGAACCATCACTTCAAACGTTACCGGTACGAATGCCGGCAAAGAGTTCCAGGGTTTCCCGCCGACGTTCAACGGCCAGTCCACCATCGTGGTCCAGAATTCAAACCACAGCTTCAGCGCGGCGCCCGTGATCGCCGCCAGGAAGCAGACCCAGGGCAACCTCGATGCTCGGAGGCCCATAGCTGCGTCGAGCCCATGAACGGCGTACGGCGTAAAGGCGTCCACAATCTTCCAGCCATTTTCGCGCGCCTCGCGGGTTACATTGACCAGCCTTGACGCATCCGGAAAGACGCCGAGAACGATGCGGCGGCTCATGTTTCAACTCCTTGCCCAATCCACCGGGGAGTCGTCTTGCTCTCTGCAAGCGGTTTACTCGGCGGCCCACTGCGAACCGTTTCCTCCGGGCCGTGCCCGATGTGCAGCACGCCCTTCACCTCTGCCATCGCGATTACAGGCAGAAACCGGCAGAAGAGCAGGAATAGCGTGAAGAACAATCCAAAACTCCCGACAAGCATGGAGAGCTCGATGGGCGTGGGACGGTAGCTCGACCAACTTGAGGGCAGGAAATCACGGTGGAGCGACGTCACAACAATCACGAAGCGTTCGAACCACATCCCTACGTTAATCAGCAATGAAATGGGGAACACCACCCAGAGATTCCGGCGCATGCTCCGGAACCAGAGCAGTTGCGGTATGAGGACGTTGCAACCGACCATGATGCCGTATGCCCAGCCAAAGGGTCCAAAGGCGCGATTGAGGAATGCAAATTCCTCATACGGATTCGTTGAATAAAGAGCGTTGAAGAATTCGGTGGCATAGGCGAGACCGACGATGCCGCTGGTAAGCAAAACGAGTTTGCACATCACGTCCACGTGGCGATGCGTGATGTAATCTTCGAGATGCATGGTTTTCCGGGCAACAATCATCAGAGTCAGTACCATCCCAATGCCGGAAAAGATTGCCCCAGCCACGAAGTAAGGAGGGAAAATCGTCGCATGCCATCCGGGAATGACTCCCGTCGCAAAATCCCAGCTCACAATCGTGTGCACGGAAACAACCAGCGGCGTCGCGAGACCAGCTAGCAACAAGTACACGGATTCGTAACGGTGCCAGGTCCGGAACGAACCGTTCCATCCGAGGCTCAGGAATGCGGCAAGTCGCTGGCGGAAACCGGCGCGCAGCCGGTCGCGAACCGTTGCGAGGTCTGGAATCAATCCGATGTACCAGAAGACGAGCGAAATCGTGAAATACGTTCCGATCGCAAACGCATCCCAGACCAGCGGCGACCGGAAATTCACCCAGAGCGACCCGCGAGTGTTGGGATAGGGTAAAAGCCAGTAGGCCATCCAGGGCCGTCCCAGGTGAATCACGGGAAAGATTCCGGCGCAGATTACCGCGAAAATCGTCATGGCCTCTGCCGAACGGTTCACCGACGTGCGCCACCGCTGACGCAGAAGGAAAAGAATGGCTGAGATCAACGTGCCGGCGTGGCCGATGCCAATCCAGAACACGAACGACGTGATTCCGACGGCCCACCCCACGGTCCGGTTCACGCCCCAGGTGCCGATGCCGGTCGCGATTTCATAGCTCACCGCCACGACGCCAAGCAGCAAGAAACAGACGGCAACAAGAAACGAACCCCACCAGAGAGTTGTTGGCCGGCCTTCGAGCGGACGGCAGACCTCCCGAGTGACATCTCCCGCTGCCTTGTGCCCGGCAATCAAAGGAGCGCGCGATGAAAGGATGAGGTTACCCATTGTCCTTCTTCTCTGCGTGGCCTTCCTCCGCCACGTCTCGGTTTCGAACAACCGAGAGGTAATTTATGGAGGGCCGGAAATTGAATTCCTCGAGGACACCAAATCTCCGTCTGTCCTGCGCCAACTGCGCAACGCGACTGCTCGGATCATTCAGGTCACCAAAAACGATGGCCCGTGCGGGGCACGACTGCTGGCAGGCGGTCTGAATCTGGCCGTCAGCGATGTTTGTTCCGCGGCGCTTGGACTCGATCCGCATAGACTCGATCCGCTGGATGCAGAACGAGCACTTTTCCATGATGCCGCGCGAGCGGACAGTCACGTCGGGATTGAGCGTAAGGTTCTGCAGATGGTCATCGTGGGCGTAATTGAACCAGTTGAAGCGGCGAACTTTATATGGACAATTGTTGGCGCAATAGCGCGTGCCTACGCAGCGGTTGTAGATCTGCTGGTTTAGTCCCTCCGCGCTGTGCACGGTAGCGAGGACCGGGCAAACGGTCTCGCATGGGGCATTGTCGCACTGCTGACACAACATCGGCTGATGCACAACATCCACATCGTCTTCGCCGGAATAATACCGGTCAATCCGAATCCAGTGCATTTCACGATGGCGAAGAACTTCGTCTTTACCCACCACAGGAATGTTGTTCTCGGCCTGGCAGGCAATCACACATGCGGAGCAGCCCGTGCATGCAGTCAGATCGATCGCCATCGCCCAGCGGTGGCCGGTGTACGCATGGTCCGGCGGCCAGAGGCCGTTCGTGGAACCCTGCACAGGTTTTGCAGGCGGAGCCGCCTGGGAGCCCGCCAGAAGCGCGGCGAGAGTCATCTCGCGAACGATTTCGCGGTGTTTGCCGCCGACCAGGGGAACATTCTCCGGTATCGTGAGCGTGTGGTGGACTTGTGTGGACGCGAGGGGATGCCGAATACCGGTCTTGTTAGCCTTGACTGCGTGCC
>JBGPXQ010000171.1:0-5787 GCA_041492805.1 Terriglobia bacterium
ACAGCTCCCGTCAAGAGGTTCACCACCGGGAATCCGGGGCTCGTGGGAAGACCGATCCAATTGGGCAGGGCTACATTCGAAATCTGGATAATCGTCAGCATCACCATCATGCCGGAGATGATCGGCGAGCGCAGGAAGCGCGCGAATAGGCCGATGAAACTCAGTCGCCGGACCGGCGCCGTCAGCACGCACCAAATCAAAGATGCCACGAAAAACGATCCATACGCAGCGCCGAGCCCTCCGCCCTGCAGATGGCCAACTGCGAGCAAGGCGGCGAAGTTGCCCGCATACGGCCCTTGGATAATGGGAAGGCGGAGGAGCAGCACCGATTGCAAAATCGTGATGACGCCGCAAACTGCAAAGGTCATGCCGTAGAGGTACGCGATCTGCTCCGCCGGCAAGTCAAACGACCGGCCCAGCAAACCAGGAAACACGAACATCCCGGTCATTCCGAAGATATTCTGCAGTCCGAGGACCAGAAGCTGGCCGGGCGGCAGGGATTCATGGATGCCGACGTCGAAAAATCTGCGAGCGGATGTTTCCTTCATCGACGCGTTGACGGCCATGAGATCCCCTTAGAGGATTGCCTTTACCGGCTTCCGGCTCGCTATAAACTTGCACTTCTAACTCTGAGGTTTTTCGCGGCCTTCGACGTTCCGGACAGGGGTCTCCGGAGTAAGGCCGCCGCGCCGCCGCGTCACAGTGTTCGCGCCGTTTTTCTCCCACTCGCCGGCAACAGCATTCCGCGCGAAGAGATCCCAGGCCTCACTCCAGTCGCCCAGCGAATAGCCGTGCCACGGCGGACGAATCGTAAGCGCGGGCAGACCCAGCTCCTTCCAAATCGCCTGCGCGCGTTCCATATACTCGCGCGCCGGCAACGCCAGCGGCGACATGGGATGCTTGAGCGTCGCGTCAACCAGCATCGTCGAGTCCAACGCTTGCGGCCCGGATTTTGGCGAGTGACCTCGCGAGCGATAGGGCTCGATATGCACGTCTTCGATGGGGTTCGAACGGTAGGCGAGCGACCACATCACGGCGTCGGTATTGGCCGGATCGATGTCTTCGCTCACGGCGATGACGATCTTGCCGCAGTCCGCCTGCTTTGCGGCGGCGCCTTGCATTCCGCGCCAGACCTCGGTGCGAGGAGTGCCGTTGGCGAATTGCAGGAAAATGACGGGACGAACGTTACTCAACGGCTCGTGCATGACGACCCTGCGGATGCCCTTGATCGATAGCTGATCGCGCAGGTGCGCCAGGAACATTGGTTCGTATGCAACTTTCTTGATCACGCTCGACTCGCTCGGTGTGACCTGGCTGATGATGGAAGTGAATACTGGTGACCGCCTGTGTGTGATCGCGGTCACTTGCATGATCATGTTGTAGTCCTCGAGCGCGACGTACCCATTACTCTCCCCGAACGGTCCCTCGGGTTCGAGCAAATCGGAATCGATGAGCCCTTCGATGACGATCTCGGCATCGGCCGGCACCTCAAGATCGATCGTGGCGCACTTGGCCGTTCGAATCGGCGCGCCCGCGGCCCCGCCTGCGACCATCATTTCGTCCATGTTGATGGGGAGCTTCTGCGGCCCGGTGTAAATTACAACTGGAGCGCAGCCAATGACGATCGCGCAGGGCATTGGCTCTCGCCGCTCGCGGTACTTCAGCCAGTGGAGATAGCCGCCTGCGCCGCCGATTCGCGATGACATGCGCACGCCGAGCCGGTCAGTCTTTTTCAGCGCGGCACGGTAGGTTCCCATGTTGCGAACGCCGGTTTCGGGATCGCGCGTAATGCAAAGCGTGGCCGTGAGATAGGGCGCGGAGTCAAAACCAGGAGTCGAAATCGGCACAGGCAAGCTTGCCAACCCGCCATTGGGGCGTCGCAGATCATCACCTTTGATGACAACGTCCTGGCAGGGCGGGGAATTCACGAGGATAGGGGCGATGGGTTTGGCGAGCGCGCGCATCCACGCTTCGCCGATCTCTTCCACCCGACACCCCATGCCAACTGCATAAATCTTTGGCGAAGCGGCGAGCGCCCCAACGACTACGGGAATGTCATACTTCCGCCCATGGGAGTCGATGACATTCGTGAAAAGAAAGGCGCGGCGCTCCTCTTCCGGAATGCCGCCCAGAAACTGGCAGCGCACGAGGGGATGCAATTCGGTGTCTTTGTTGATCGGCCTGTCGATGCGAACGAGCAGGCCATGCGCTTCGAGCTGGGCGAGGTGCGTCTGGAAATCCAGGCTTGGCCGGTTCACCGGTTGCCGGGCGCTACCACTCATCGCAACGCTCCTGTCCAGTGTATGCCTGAAGAAAGCGCCGTGTTTCCCGAGGAAAGGTTTCTACTCCAGGACATTTTGTCCTCCCCGAACTATTTCCACACGTACACAAGGACAACTGAAAGGATGGCCGTAACGATCAGTTGCAGAATCTGCCAGGGCAGGCAAATGCGAAAAATGTCGCCATCCCGCCCCTTCACGTTTGCGAGTGAGGACGTGTACGCGATCTGCGTGGGCTTCAGCGCGTTTGGTGGACCCATCGTAACAACTGTAATGATTCCCACCAGCAACATGAGGGGTATGCCGAGCACAGGCGCGATCGCGACC
Source organism: Terriglobia bacterium (assembly GCA_041492805.1). Classification (GTDB taxonomy): domain Bacteria; phylum Acidobacteriota; class Terriglobia; order Acidiferrales; family UBA7541; genus Palsa-360. The sequence goes on from JBGPXQ010000171.1 coordinate 2,607, forward strand.
TGCATCCGTGAAAATAGAAAATCGCCCGGCAGACCCTGTCCGAATGCCATGCCTCCCAAGAATGCCACGATGGGATAGAGGGACGTATAAACGAGCGTCCCGCCTTTCGCAAGTAGCGTGCCGAGCAGGGCGATTTGGCCTGAGTCTACCATCAGATATACCGTCGCGCTCCCAACGCAGAGCGTTGCCAGACTCCTACGGCTTCGCTTGCTGGCAATTACGAAATCCTTTGCGACGTTGGCATCCCTGCAACGAAATAGATAACACGCCAATGCGGTGACAAAAATGTAGAAGCCGGCCGTCGTAAAGATGTTAATCGAAATTCGGCTATATCCCCACGCGGCGACGCCGAACTGAAAATGCTCGAGCCATGCCCCAATGCTGGGAATCCTGGTTAGGATGACGATGATCACCCCCAGGATCAACGGTGCGTATGCTTTAAAGAGCCCCGCTCGCGAATAAGAAGGTTGCACCGGTGCGGCGCCCGGTGAGTCCTTGGCGGCTTGCCGTTTGGCCAGGCGCCCGTACACGTAAAGCCCCGCAAGCGAAATCGCCGCTCCCCCAATCATCATCAGGATGTAATAGGCGGGCCAAATCTGCGTAAATAGAATTATGGAAATCGCATTGCCGGTTCCCGTAACCCAGAACAGGGCCTGCGTTTTCCATTCGAAGAACCGGAAGCCGAGTATTTTCATGAAGCCCAACAGGGAGAGAAAGACAAGCGGGATAGTGAGCAGCCCTGCCACGCGAACGATGTCTACGACCGGCACATGGCTCGCGGCATTCGAAATATTGGGCGCGATGAAAAGACTGTTGAAGGGCAGGGTCCACGAAAAGTAGACGAGGTAACTTGTCGTCGCCTGGACGCCATCGAATCCGATCTCGACCAGGCCGGGAATCGTCACCGGATATGTCGCAAACCCGTTAAACGCGCCAATGAAACCGCCCACGAGCGTAACGAGCGCGACGGATCTTCCTTCCTGATCGTGCCTCGGCAGAATCGATCGGATCGACTCGAGCAGAATCTCCAGCAATCCGGTGCTGCGGTAGGCCTGCCCGAAGATCTGCCCGGTATACAAGACGAGAAAACCAGTCCACATCGTCAGGTTGCCCCAGAGCGATGCCTCCAAACTTTTCAGAAATGGCATGCGGTAAAATCCGAGTACCAGCAAGAACTCAACGATCCATGCCGAAAGACTGGCCCTGAGCGCATCCATCTTGAAAATCAGGAAGGCGCAGAACAGCACGGCAAAAGGCAGCAGCGTGCCGAGGACTCCTATGCTGTCGCTCACACAATCCCTCCGCGGCGGAAGCGCAATCAGTAATCAATGCTGACGGAAGAGCGCGCACAGTTAGCCACGCGGTTGATGTGTTTGTCAATGTGTGGTTGGCAGGTTTTCTGTGTGAACTCTGTGCTCTTCCGTTCTTTGTGTTCTCTGTGTTGAGGCTTTCTTGCATATGAAAGAGAAGATTTAACACAGAGTGCACGGAGACCACAGAGAACTTCATGAGGCGCCCGAGTGGGATACTACCCGGTGTATACTCCCGCCTTCCGGGAAGTCGCCACGTATTTCCCGGCACGAGAGACACGAGTCTCAAATCTCTGATGCAGAAGGGAAGCCGTGAGGATTGACGTTCATGCGCACTATTTTCCTGTCGAATACCTCGACCGCCTGGACCGCTATGGAGGAAACCAGGCCACCTTATTTTTTCGCAAAGCGAAGCTCGCTTCTTCGGATTTTCGCGATCTCGAAGCCCACTTCCGCAACATGGACCTTGCAAGAGTGGACCTGCAAGTCCTCTCCGTCTCGAGCCTGCTTCCATATTTTGAGAAGGAAAGCGAGGCCGTCGATGCCGCCAAACTCGGAAACGACATCTATGCCCGAATCGTGCGCGAGTACCCGAAGCGGTTCGCGGCCTTCGCTTGCACTCCTCTTCCGCACGTCCAGGCTTCGATCGATGAAATGCACCGCGGTCTCGATGAGCTCGGCATGGTGGGCGTGACCGCCGGCACGATGGTCCTAGGAAAAGGCATTGCCGATCCGGCCTTCGACGGATTCTTTGCCGAGCTCAATCGCCGCAAGACCGTTCTCTTCATTCATCCGATGGGCGGCAACGCCGGATCGGCACTGATCGAGTCCACGAATCTGACCTGGCCGATTGGCGCGCCGCTCGAAGACACAATCTGCATGCTGCAATTCATGCAGGCGAATATTCCCAGCCGGTTTCCGGACGTCAAGATTATTCTGCCTCACCTCGGCGGATTTGCTCCTTTCCTGACGGCTCGTCTCGACCAACTGAGGGAACGTTTCCTTCCGGGTTCCGCCGCGCCGCCCAGTGTTCAGGCAAAGTATTTCTGGTACGACACTGTAAACGGCAATCCGTGGGCGTTGCGGTGCACGCAGGAAGCCGTCGGCTCGGATCGCCTCTTATTCGGGACGGATTACCCGTTCTGGCGCGACGACGCATTCAAGCTGTGTGCGGATTATGTTGCGGAGGCCGGACTATCGGCGGGCAATGTGGATCACATTCTCGGCGGGAACGCTCAGAAACTGCTTGGGTTGGCTTCTTGAGGGTTTTTCCCCGAGGCTGATCCGTTCCAGGTTAGGCGAACGCCTTTCCCAACGCTTTTTGAAATACCCTTCGCAGGAAAACATGAATCAGATGCCGCTTGTACTCGGCGCTACCTTCGTGGTCGTCGACCAAATCTGCGGCGTCCGCGATAGCGTCCGCAGCGCCGGGCAGGCGCTTCTCAACTTCTCCGCGAGAACCTGTCAGTAACTTTTCGGCGTCTAGCCCTCGGGTTGGAAAAGGACACACGCAACCCACGGCAACTCGTGCAGAGGTGAACGTACGTCCGTCGTCCGGCGTATCGAGCCAGAGTCCCAGGCCGAGCGTAGGACGCTCATGAATCTGAAATTTTAGATAGCCTGCCCTATGGCTCGGTTTTGCGCAGGGGACGGTTATCTTCGTTAGAATCTCGCCCGGAAGAAGGTTGCTGGCATACGCGCCTCCGACAAACTCACCTACAGCCATTTCGCGTACGCCCACTGCGCTTTCCACCTTCACCGCACCTCCCAGGACCAGGAGCAATGTAGCAGGGTCGGAATGCGGCTCGGCGAAACAAAGGTTGCCACCTAACGTTCCAGTGGCACGCACGCGCACATTCGCCACCTGCGAT
>JBGPXQ010000063.1:0-10500 GCA_041492805.1 Terriglobia bacterium
CACAAACGGTGGCGCGACAAAGTGGTTCCGGCCTACGGTGAAATCGTTCGCGGCGGGAATGCCGTCGCCGTCCACATCGGGCGCATTATTGGAGAATGTGCGGCTATAGTGGAATCCACTCTGCGCCCGGAAGATCGCGGAAATTTGAAACTGCTTCGGCAATTGAAAGAGGCCGTAGGCTGAGAAGGTGTGAGTGCTAGCGAGATCGGAAGGCCCGCGATCAAGATTCGGCCCGTAGTAATCCTTGCCCGCCTGCGGCACGGGATTGCCGTTGCTAGCGATGAAAGGCCCTTTAGCATTAGTCTGTCCGGTATTCGGATCGGTTACGAGACTCGGAATTCCGACGAAGCTATCGGTGGTGCTGCCAAACGCGGTGAGTCGTGCGCCGAGGCCGGTCTGGACATTGCTGTTGAGACTGGAACTGAGAAGATTGTCGATGGTATGCGCGTACGTGTAGTTCACTTCAAACATGAATCGCCCGGCCATTTGTTTGCGAAGGCCTACAACAACCGCATGGTAGTTGCCGCTGTACCATGGACCGTAACTGTCAATCTGCTGGTCGCCGGTTCCTGGGACAGTCTCACCCGCGAGCCCCGGCATTCGCGCCTCAAATGCCAGATTGGTCAGCCGCACACCTAAAATGTTTCGGATGTCCTTGTAAAAATAGTCGGCGTAAGCGGCGAGACTGTGGGTGATTTCCCGCTGCAAGCCGACGTGAAATGCTTGGGAATACGGCGTGCGGAATTTCGGATCAACTGTGATTGGCTGACGGAAGGAACGAGTGCCCAGAAAACCCATGGACAGATTCCCGGCAACGCCCCAGTAGAAAAATCCCGAGGGTTGACCGACGGTGGCGCTTGCCGCATCAACGAATTGTTGTGGTGTCAAACCTGTCAGCGAGGTGACCGTGTCACGGGCAATGATTGTGTTTGGCTGTAGTGGCGCGTGGCCCGGGGCAACCAGGCTGTTCAGATGATCGACTCCGTAGAGCTGCTGACCGGGGATGTCCGTGCAGGTCAACCCTGAAGCGGCAATCTGTGCGTCGGTCTGGTCGGGAGACAAGCACAGACCACCAAGAAGTGGCACGAGGGAAGGATCACCATAAAACAGTCTCGGGAAGGAAATATCCTGAAAGACGCTGATCGCCGCGCCGCCGAAAGCGGAAATGTCTCGCGCCACTCCGATTCGGAAATGGTCATAAAAGATACCCCAACTGGCGTTCAGAACGGTCTTAGCGTTCGGTGACCAGGAAACACCCACTCGCGGAGAAATATTAGACTTATTGGGAAACTCCGAGTCGTAGTCCCAACGTAGGCCCCAATTGAGGGTAAGGTTTTTGCGAACCTTCCAATCATCCTGGATAAAGAGGCCAGTGTAGATATTTCGCAGTCTGATTCTATTCTGGTCGGGTGTGACTCCCTCTTGCGTAAACGTAACGTGCACACCAGAATTCACGAGCCCGTATTGATCGAAATCCGCAACGGTTGCAAAGAGCACGTCAAAAATATTGGTAGATTCCGTGCCGTGCACCCGAGTGTGCTGAAAATCCCAGCCAAATTTCAAGGAGTGACGCGGAAACTGTTTTGCGAGGTTCACGCCAAATGAGAGGTAATCTTCTTTCAGCCGCAGTGGTGTATACCCTGGCCCAACGATTTCCGCCGTGACATCCCCGAATAGTCCGCCCGTAGTCAAGCTGCTGAAGAGATTCACAAAAGTCGAAGGTAGCCCCAATGCAAGGTGCGCGGGCCGCGTCACCGAGGGTTCTCCCCGGTACTGAAAATAGGAGTTGAGAAGATAAGGGTTGCTCGACTCACCCCACATCACCGTGTCGTGAATTCCCAACATCAGGCGGCGCTGGTCCACATCCGAGCGTAACGACGGCTGGTCGCCAGAATCCGAAAAGTGAGCGTTGTTAAGGTTTACCTCCTCTGTCAATCGATGGTGTCCGAATACTTCATCCAATCTGGCAAATCCACGGCTCTCATAATTCTCCCCATGCTTATTGATGGATTCCTCTTCCTTTTTCAAAGAGAGCGGGAAATCCGACGGGAACTGGAAGTTCGATTGTCGCGATTCGCGAATTCTTTCCGCTGCACCAAAGAAAAACACCCGATCTTTGACCAGCGGGCCGCCTAGGGTTGCGCTGGTGTCCCACCGGAGTAGAAACGGCACGCTGGGGTTCGGCACGTCCGGGGTGTCCAAGAGATAGTTGCGATGAAAGAGGGAAATGGAGCCGTGCCAGTTATTCGTTCCGCTCTTCGTAGCGACGTTGACGATGCCTCCCGAGCCACGCCCGAATTCGGCCTTGTAGCCGGAAGTCAGCACCTGAAACTCGAGGATCGAATCCTGATTGAACTGTCCCGCAGGTCCGCCGTCCACTTCGTCCCGGTTGGGCATCCCGTCAATGAGAACGTAGGCGTTGTTGGCGCGCTCGCCCAGGATCGGAGCGCTGTTGTCGTCTCCTTCGCGAAAGTTTCGATTGATCCCCACACCCGGGACCAGTTGCAGCAAATCGAGAAAATGGCGCCCATTCAGCGGCATCGACTCCACTTGTAAAGGGAGAATCGTGCTGCCCGTAGAAGAGTTGCCGGTCTCCAGCAGTGGGGGGCTCGCTCTGACCGTGATCTTCTGTTGCATGCTGCCTACAGCCAGCATTATGTCCAGCCGGAGTTGCCGGTTCACGGTCAAATCCAAATGCGCATAAACTTTGGTCGTGAACCCGTCGTGAGACGCCGTAACGGTGTAGGCTCCTGGTTGTAATCCCACCACTCCAAAGTTCCCGTCTGAGTCCGTGATGGATTTCGTTTCGGCTCCTGTAGCATCGGCTCGGACCAGGACCTCCGCGCCGACGATCGGTAGACCTTGCTGGTCGGTCACTGTTCCCTGGATGCCGGACGTTACTTGTGCCTGTAGCAGAGAACTTGTTCCAGCACAGAAACTGAAAATCAAAAGAGTTGCAACGAATCGGCGGAATCGGCGCGTTCTTCGGCGACTGGAGGAATCCTTGAGCGGCTGGTGGAAAAGCCGTTTTAGCACGACAGTCCCTCATCCTTTAGTGACCGTCCGGGCGTAGCGATTCATGCAATGAGAAATGAGCTTTCCCGAAATTCTACTCTTCACGTCCGGGCAGTCAATCTTTATTGCTTTCCGCGTTGAATGAGGACCGACGCGCAGAACAACGCATCTGTTCCAGCCGAATGCATTAGAGTTGAACTATGGAAAGCCCGGGGATCAATTGGAAGTGGCGACTATTCAGCGTAGCCACCGAATATCCGAGATGCAGAGCCGTGACGCCCAAATCGTTTACATTAAATCGTGGCCTCATTTTGACAACCTGCGCCACGATCTTCGCTTTCAGGAGATCGAGCGACGAGTCGGCCTGCGGCGGTAAGTTGTATTGAGCTGCCAGTAACATCCGCCTGATTTGTCACGATCAGAGTTATGGTTTTTGGGTGCAGGATTGGGTGCATCTAAAGAGTAAAGAATAGCTCCGAATTTCTTGCGGGCGACACCAGATAGGGCACTTGTTTTTTTGATCTTGTCGGTCGTTAACCTAAGGGTTGCTAGTTCCCCTCGGCTGCGCTCGGGACAAGCGAATCTAGCCCGGGGAGCCATAACTTTTTGGATCAACAAGTTACGGCTCGCCAGAACATTCGGCTCACGAGCGATGGACTACACGCGTAACTCTCACCTATTCGGGACTTCCTTGATTACAATCAATGGCTTAGGTCGGTCTGTTCTCAGCGACTGCTTCGTGTCTTGCAGCATGTCATGAGAATGTTATGCGAGCGGACGTGGAAGATATGGGCGTTTGATTAAGGGTCGGCAACAGACATCTACTGACGGAGCGCGGCTGTGAACGAACTCGTGGAAAAGATATTGCGGAAGACACCGCTGTTCGCAAATCTCACGGAAACAGAGATGAGCGCGTTGGCCTCGCGAGTCAGCAACAGGCACTTTGACCGGGGCGCGCTGCTCTTTAGCGAGGGCGATGCGTGCACAGGTCTCTTCCTCGTGGCCACCGGCAAGATTCGCATTTTTAAGTTGTCGTCAGCGGGTCGGGAACAAGTTCTTGCAGTGGAAGGACCGGGGAGTTCCTTCGCCGAGCTTCCGGTGTTTGATGGGGGTAATTATCCCGCCTCGGCCTCCGCGTTGGAGAATGCCGAAGTGCTCTTCATCTCGCGGAAGGATTTCCAGAATTTTTGCCGCGAGCATCCGGACGTGGCCCTCAAAGTAATTGCGGTAGTCGGTTCCCGGCTGCGACGTCTGGTCGGGATCATCGAAGACTTATCTTTCACCACGGTGAGGCAGCGATTGATCGCCCTTCTCCTGCGGCTGACACAGGCCAGCGGAACACCTTCCAAGGAAGGAGTCCGCGTGGAGCTGACGAAGAGCCATCAGGACTTGGCGGCGGAAATAGGCACGGTGAGAGAACTCGTGTCGCGCAACTTGAGCCGGCTCCAAGCCGAAGGATTTCTTGAGGTGGACGGCCGCAAAATCATAGTGAAAGACCTCGCGGGACTAAAGCGCGAGCAAGCCTCTTCCGAGTAAACTCCTTCTTTTCAGCTTTTTCCGGAACGAGTGACTTTAGTCACTGCCTCCTTGCGACCGGCCATCCACAATGTGCCCTGTCGTGGAGGTGGTCATGAAATTCAGCAGCGAAACCAAGGTGAAAGACATCGCGCTGTCCAATCCAGGGGCCAGGGAAGTTCTCGAAGGTGCCGGACTCGATTACTGCTGTGGTGGCGGCAAGTCGCTGCAGGAAGCTTGCCTGCATGCGGATGTTTCTGCTGAAGAAATCCTGAAGCGCCTGCAGGAAAACAGCAAACAGGTGAGTCCTGAGGAAGCAAACTGGTCTTCGGCTCGGCTCGGTGATTTGACGCGGCATATCCGTGAGAGACACCATCGGTACGTTCGCGAGGCAATCCCACGTGTTGGTACGCTACTGCAAAAGGTGAAGGCGAAGCACGCAGAGAACCATCCCGAGATTGCAAACATCGAAAAGCTCTTCCTCGAAGTAGGCCAAGAAATGATCATGCACATGCAGAAGGAAGAGCAAATCCTGTTCCCCTACATCGATGCACTGGAGCTTTCGGTCAATGGAAACGGTTCCTGGGAACCTCCCTTCTTTCAGACCGTCCGCAATCCGATTCACGCCATGATGAAAGACCACGACTCCGCCGGAGACGTGGTGAAACAGATTCGCGAAGCGACTGGAAATTACACGCCTCCTAATGATGCGTGCACGAGTTACAAGGCGTTGTACCAGGACTTGCGTCAGTTCGAATCGGACCTTCATCAGCACGTTCATTTGGAAAACAACATTCTTTTCCCTCGTGCAGTGGAAATGGAGGCCGCGGTCGTCTGACCCGGATTGAATTCATGGCGACTTCACATTCAGCTATCGCCTCGACGCCCGACATCTCTCGGCGTCCCGCGATGACTCCTGAACAATTGTTCGAAATGACGAGGGCGCGCGAGGAAGCGCTATCTCACCTGTTGATGGCTTTTGTCACCTCCGGTCTCATGTTCATGGTGTTCCCGGGGACGTTTCTTGGCGTGTGGAATCTTCTTCAAATCAGCGGGCGCGAGAGCGTGGCCTCCATTTCTCCCGCCTGGTTACAAGCCCACGGCCACGCGCAAGTCTTCGGATGGGTAGGCAGTTTTATTTTGGGGATCGGTTTCTATTCCATTCCGAAGCTGCGTGGCGGAGTGAAGCCATCTTTCGGCGCAGGTTGGATTTGTTGGGCGATGTGGACCCTTGGCGTGGCGTTGCGCTGGACCGCCAATGTTTATTTATGGGAATGGCGAGTGCTGCTGCCACTGTCCGCTCTGCTTGAGCTGGCGGCCTTCCTCATATTCTTTCGCGCCGTTGCTCGGCACCGACCCGAAGAATCTGGAAAGAGCCGATTGGAGCCTTGGGTTTGGGTGGTCATCAGCGCCAGTGCCGGTCTGCTGCTCGTGCTGTTGATGAACTTGGCGGGTTGTTTCTATCTTTCACTCCGCGGGGCAACTCCGGCTCTGCCGCATTTGTTCGACCAGCGTTATCTCACGTTGATGGCTTGGGGATTCCTGGTGCCCTTTGTATGGGGATTCAGCGCGAAATGGATGCCGGTATTTCTCGGGTTGAAGCTGCTTCGTCCGAGATTGTTGCTGACCGCTTTGATGTTGAATCTTTCGGGTGTCGGATTGACGATTGCGGGAGTTTGGTCCGTCGGATCGTGGATCTTTGTCGTCGCTGCGCTGGTGGCGATTGCAGCGTTGCGGATGTTTGAACCGTCCGTGAAAGAAGCGAAAATCCGTGGCGTCCATTCGAGTTTTCCCTTCTTCGTTCGCATGGCCTATGCGTGGCTGGTGGTGGCCGCCTTACTCGGCGTGGCAGCCGTGCGCTGGGATTTTTCGGGCGGGATCTGGGGTGCTTCGCGGCATGCCTTGACGGTCGGATTTATCGCCGTGATGATCCTGAGCGTGGGGCAACGAATCCTGCCGGCATTTGCTGGGATGCGGATGCTCTGGAGTACGAAACTGATGTTTGCAGGTCTCGCCCTAGTCGCACTTGGTTGTACGTTGCGGGTTTCCTGCGAGGTCATCGCCTATCAAGGATACGCGATGTGGGCTTGGTCAGTCCTGCCGATTTCCGCGCTCTGCGAGCTGGCGGGACTGACAATCTATGCGTTAAATATTCTCGCCACCTTCATCCTCGAACCCAGCCACGCGCAGAAGCAGCCTGTGGTCGTCGGGATTCCAGTTAGGATTTCTTAGAAATCTACCCGCAGCGATTTTCTCAGGATTGCTCTTCCTGGGATGCTTGGCTCTGAATCTCTTTGTGGATCGAGTTGACTAAGAGTCGCGCCGCCGTTGACATAACAGCGCAAAGATCCCCTCTGCTTGGCTCCCTTTGCCTGCAAGGAAGCCAACCGTCATATGAATGTCATGCGAATTGCGCCAAATCGCGGCTTCGTGCCGGTCAGGCCTACTTCTTTTCGGCAACCTTTTCGATGGTCTTCACCTTGATGGTGTCACCTTCGATGGTTCCGGTGACCTTCACGTTCTCATTGGCGAGCGGGGCGGCTTTGTCCTGCGGCTCGAGCGTATAGACTTTCTTATCCCCGGGGTTCACCAGCACGTATTTGGCGTCATGTTCGCCTACACATTTTTTCACGCAGGCAGCGGTGTGTGCGGCCTTGTAGCCGCAATGTGAGTCGCTGATGATGCCGGTCCAACTCCCTTCCTGCCCGGCCATGGCGACAAAAGCCCCGGCCAGGAGCAGAACCAGAGCAGTGAGAACGAATCACTTTTGCATTTTCCCCTCCTCTTCCTGGGGCACTTCCCCGACTGAAATTCCTTCTACTCTTTCACACGCGGACGGCGATGTCCAGCCGTCCGCGAGCGCATTGCAAACTCCTTCTGCATTGGTTACATCCACGGGAAACGGGCGAGCACGGCAACCGACGCCCCACCGGCAGCAAGTACCTGCGCCACAGCGCGGTCGATCCCCCGCCCGCCGCCGCGCGCCTGCGCCCCGCCTATTTCTTCTGCAGCGTTTCGAGATAGCGAACCAGATTCGAGATCCGCATGTCCACCAGAGCGGGGTTTGACCCACTCACCGTCGAAAACAGGGGACCCCAGGTAGGCATATCACTCGCGCCATGCGCCGTGGCTTTCACTCCGAAGCGCAAAACCGTGCTGACGTGGTCCGCCGGAAACTTCCCGCCATTACGCTTGGCCAGCGTGCTCAGGTCGGCCGGAGGGGTTTTGAGCGCCGATGCTGCGGGCCCATTCCCCTTGCCCTCCTTTCCATGGCAAGCCGCGCAGTACTGTTCAAACATTTCTTTGCCGGATGCCGGCGAAGTGGGTTTGATCGGTTCTTTCTTGACTGTTTTCTTTGGTGCCTCTTGAGCGATGGCGACAGTGCTCACCGAAAACAGCGATGCGAAGACCAGAACTGCGCTGCGAGTGGCCTGGTTCATCATGGGAATCCTCCGTCTGGCGGCTCGAACTCATGCGTCTTTGACGCTAATGCCGGCCGGCAGAGCGACATCCTGCCAACCGCAATGCGAGATACTTACGCTCGTTACCAATCCTTGTCAACGACCAGCTCGATATCCGTGCGTTTACCGCACAGCCGCCCGTGTCTGCTGCTCCAGTTCGCGCACCTGGTCAAGAATACTGCGGCGAAGATTTCCGCCAGTCTCGGTGACGACACATCGTGGCTTGTGGCATTCTGGTTCGGGAACGGCTTGCTGCAAATCCGGCCGCGCCGTTGGCGTGCTGCCGGTGATGCTGCGACGCTTGGGATCACCGCAGAAAGGGGAACAACGGAAATGCCCGCACAGTACCGAGCCGACCACGTGGGAAGTTTTCTCCGCCCGCCGGAGCTGCTCGAGGCGCGGCGCGCCGCCGCGGGAGATCCCCAGCGCTTGCGGGCGCTCGAGGATAGCCACATCCTGCGCGTCCTGAACAAGCAAAAGGAGCTGGGGTTTTCCATTTTCACCGATGGAGAGCTGCGCCGGAAGAACTTCATGAGCGACTTCACTGACGCAGTGGAGGGCTTCGACTTTGGCGACGCGGTAGCGCGCGCGTGGAAGGCGGGAGAGGGCAAAGATGCGCAGGTGAGCAGCGTGACCGGGGTCGTCACGTCCAAGCTTCGCGCAGCGTGGCCGCTGACCGGACACGAACTGCCGTTTCTGAAGGCTCACTGCCCGGGCGCGATCAAGATGACCCTTCCCAGCGCCACGCAGTTCCCAGCGATCTCCTACAAGCGCGGCATCTCCGACAAGGTCTACAAGGACCATTCCGCCCTGCTGTGGGACATCGTCGAGATCATGAAGACCGAAATGGCCAAGCTCTCCGCCGAGGGTGTGAAGTACATCCAGATCGACGCGCCGCGTTACAGCTACTACATGGACCCCAAGTGGCGCGAGTGGATCCGCGCCGAGATGAAGACCGAGCCGGACGCGCTGCTGGACGAATCCATCAAGGCGGACAATGCCTGCTTCGATGCGGCGCGACGTCCCAGCGTCACACTGGCCATGCACCTGTGCCGCGGCAACAACCGCAGCCACTGGTACGCCGAAGGCGGCTACGATGCTGTGGCCGAAAAGCTGTTTGGGACCATGGCCGTGGATGCTTTCCTGCTGGAGTACGACGACGAGCGCTCCGGAACATTCGAGCCGCTCCGGCTGGTGCCTCGGAACAAGACCGTAGTGCTCGGGCTGGTCAGCTCCAAACTAGCAAAGCTCGAAAGCGCCGACGTGCTGGTCCAGCGGATCAAGGAAGCGTCGCGTTACGTTCCCATGGAAAACCTGGCGCTGAGCCCGCAGTGCGGCTTCGCTTCAACCATGGAAGGAAATCTGCTCACCGAGGACGAACAGTGGGCAAAGTTGCGGTTGGTGGCGGAAACGGCGCGGCGGGTGTGGGGCTGAGCAGTCCGCGACGATCTTAGCGCTTGGGTTCGCCGCCCGCTTCCAGCTCCGCGAATACATTTTCGGCGATGTGGAATGCGGAATTGGCGGCGGGCACGCCGCAATAAATCGCCGTCTGCAGCAGGACTTCCTTGATTTCCTCGCGCGTCACTCCATTGCGGATCGCCCCGCGGAGGTGCAGGCGCAGCTCGTCGCCGCGGTTGAGCGCCACCATCATCGCCAGGGTGATCAGACTGCGCGTCTGCCGCGGCAGTCCCGGCCTGGTCCAGATTTCTCCCCACGCATAGCGGGTGATCAAGTCCTGAAGCGTTTCGTTGAACTCATTGCGGTTTTTCTGCGCGCGATCTACGTGCGCATCGCCCAGGACGGCCCGCCGCACGGACATCCCCTGCTGATACCGTTCGCGTTCGTCCATTGCCGCTCCTCCTCAGGCCGTCAGAAAGCGGATGAGCTCCGCGGTGAACTGCTCGGGCGCTTCGAGATTGGAGAGGTGCGCGGTCGGCAACTCGGCGTACTGCGCTCCGGCGATGCGCTCGGCAAGGAAGTGGCCGTCGGCGAGAGGAATCACCGGATCCTTCGCTCCTGCAATCACCAGCGTCGGCATGCCGATGGATGCGATGGCTTGGCGCTGGTCCATGTCGCGGATGGCCGCGCAGCAGGCCATGTAACCGTCCTGTGGCGACTTCTCGATCATCTGCTGCGTGGGCGCGACCGTCTGCGGCGAGCGCGCGCGGAATTCCGGCGTAAACCACCGTTCGATCACCCCAGGCGCGATGCCTTTCATCCCGCCATTGCGCACCTGTTCGATCCGCGCATTCCATGTCTCCGCCGTGCCGATGCGCGCCGCGGTGTTGCACAGCACCAGTTTGGTGAAGCGCTGCGGGGCGTGCACGCCCAGCCACATGCCGATCATTCCGCCCATGGATAGTCCGCAGAAATGCGCACGCTCCAGCCGCAACGCATCGAGCAGCCGCACCACATCGCGCGCGAGCAGTTCGATGGTATAGGGGCCGGGCGTCACCCGGGTCCGGCCGTGGCCGCGCGTGTCGTAGCGCAGCACGCGGAACTGCTTTTC
>JBGPXQ010000228.1:0-4433 GCA_041492805.1 Terriglobia bacterium
CGAGGGACTCGCAACAGAAAACTTAAGAACTTGCTGCAAGACGGCCGGCAGGGATCAGAGGCAGACCGCTCGTCCGTAGGTATCGAGCTGCACAGCCGCATCGCAAGTTACGGCCTCCTTTGCTGGAGAGCTCGGCTTGTCGCGGTCTTCGAAATAATAGCTAAGGGAAAGAAGGTTTAGGTGCGGCTGACAACGGCGGCGCCGCGAATTTGGCGTCGTCCACGGGAATGTTTTGCTGAACTTGCTCGACCTGGATCGTGAATCGGTTTCCGGGGCGCGCGAGGGTCCAACGGAACGGCACCCTCACGCCATTCGCATCGCGATAATCCGCATAGTCGATCTGCGTTGGGTTGCGGCCGAGAGGAGTTTCGGCGTAGCGAACGAGGCGCAGCAGCAGGCCCGACTCCTTGTCCAGGTATAAGCGGAGCGGCGGTTGGCCTTCGGTGCTCCCGGCAACCTCGTAAGTCTCATGACCGCCGATCCTTTCACCAGCATCGACGCTGAATTTCTGATACAGCGTCTTCAGGTGTGCCGGCAAGTAAAGATCCGCATCGATGCGCGCGGCGTCATTCTCCGCTGCCGACATCGTATGCACGCGCCCGGGAACGCTGAGCCAACCCTGCTTCCCATCGAACGTCGTGACACTGTCCCCGCCCTGGAGGTGCATCACTGAGACGCGCTTGTCCGGAGCCTTCGCATAAATATCGACGGGAAAATGCTGGCCGCCGAAGGCCGTAAGCGTTCCCTTTTGCACGCGGCTCGTGATTTTCTGTAGCACTTCGGCGCCGCCCATCGCAGCGAGATACTTGTCGAGAAGCTGCTCTGCAGCCGGTAACGAGGCTTTTGTCTCCCCGGGCTTTTTCACTTCTTCGGCTTTCGGCATGGGTTCTTCGTCAGTGATGATGGGTGTGCTCACTGGATCAGTCGAGCCGCGGTGGCAGGAATAGCAGGTAACTTCTCGATGGCCCTCGAAGTTCTCTTTGTTGATCGCCATCATCATGTTGATCATCTTGCGTGCGGTGACTTTGGGCTTCTTGTCGTCCTTTTCGTTCGCGTGCGCGACGTGGCAGTACTCGCATTCGACGCCCAGGGAAGCAGCAATGAACTGCATCGAGGGAATGAGCTGATCGGCGGGTATACCTTTGAGAGCCTGAATATTTTTGAACTCTTCTTCCGCGAGTTTGGGCCCCGCCGGGGCCGCCAGGGATTTCGGCGCGCTGGTCTGTGACCATGCCCCCGCAACCGCCAGCAATAGGCTCAGTGATGTTCCGCAGGCGGCAAGCCAGAAATTCGAACGATTCCCATTCATGAATTTGACCCTCGCAGGTAATTTGACGAAAGTTCGGGCGGCATGGTTACCAGTGACAACGGAATCCCCTGGAATGGGGCGCAAGCTCAGGCGCTGATTTCGCCGCGCTTCGCCAGCGCCGTAATGCGGTCCGCGGCGCGGAAGGCCAGCGCCTCGATGGTCATGGTGGGCTGGCCGCGCTCCGAGGTCGCCAGGCTGCTGCCATCGCAAAGAAAAAGATTCTTGACCTCATGGGTGCGGTGGTCCGGATTGATCACCGAGGTCTTCGCATTGTTCCCCATCCGGCAAGAACCCAAGAGATGCACGGCGAACTGCTGCTCCGACGCAAGGAAACTCCACTTCTTCCGCGCACCGGCAGCTTCAAAAAGTTCATGCGCGCGGGTGAACATCCAATTCCCCAGCTTCATCAAATCATCCGGTTGATCCTTGTACGTCAGGCGCAGCGCTGTGCGCGTGTGTTGCGGCGGACAGCAGGGCAGGCCAATTCGCCGAAACCCACGCGGCGCTTAGACCTGTTCCCGCTCGCAGTAGAAAATGGCGGCGGTTGAGCTCTTCCATCGTGATCGGTCGAAAGTCCCCGGACTTGCCGACTGTAGGATGAAGCCCATTCTCCGTCAAGAACAATTGACATCTACAAGCGATTTGAATTCTCTGTCGTTTCCAATGCTTTCGATTTCGCGAATCCCCGGTGATTCTGAGACACTATTAGGCGCTTATGGCTACGTTAACCGGCGCAATTGGAACCGGCAGCAAATGGCTGCTCGACAAAATAGTTGGCGCGATTGCCGCCACCGGAATCAATCCCAATCTCCTGACCTTTCTTGGTCTGGTTGTGGATTTTGTCGCGGCCGCCTTCTTTGCCGTTGGCAGTTTCTTTACCGGGGCGCTGATTATTTTCTTCGCCGGCTTCCTCGACATGCTGGATGGGCAAGTCGCGCGGCGCCAGAACCGCGTCACCGCCTTTGGCGCATTCTACGATTCCACGCTGGACCGCTACGCGGACATGGCCTTGTACATGGGCCTCTTGGTCTACTATTCCGTGAGCGGCCGCACTCCCTACGTCGTGCTCGCCGCCGTCGCCACGGCGGGCTCCGTCATGGTCAGTTATGCCCGCGCCCGGGCCGAGTCTCTCATTCCCTTGTGTAAAGTCGGCTTTATGGAGCGCCCCGAACGCATCGTGCTGCTCATCATTGGTGGAGTCTTCAATCGCATGGGTCCCGTTCTTTGGGTAATCGCCGTCGTTTCCACCATCACCGTCATTCACCGCATCTATTTCACCTGGCAGGAAACCCGAGCCGGCCGCGTCCTTCCCGGAATCAAGCTGTCTCTATAGCCCGCGTATCTTTTCTCATTTTGTCTCTTGCCTTGATTTCGGTTTTCTCTTTCCGTCTCTCCCCCAACTCCCAACCAAGCGCGGCGTATCGGTGGAGTCATGCGCTGGCCATTCGGTTCTTGGAATGGGCCTCGTCCTTGTGACCAAAGCCTCGTTCCTTCTTTATGTCCTTTGCTTTATTCTCGATTTTCTCTTTCCATCTCTCCTCTATCTTCCTCTTCCCCCACCAAACGCGGCGCATCGATGGAGTCATGCGCTGGCCATTCGGTTTTGGAATAGGTCTCGTCCTTGCGACCAAAGCCTCGTTCCTTCTATCGTCTTATTTTGCTTTTCTCTTTCCCTCCCCAGCTTTCCTTTCCCAACTCCCCGCCAAGCGCGGCGCATCGGTGGAGTCATGCGCTGGCCATTCGGTTTTGGAATAGTATTGGTCGTTCAAACTAAAGTCCCGCTCCTGCTTTTGCTCCAAATGTCGGGCTCCACCGATCGCCGCGCGCCAGAACGCAGAGTGGTCAAAAACCCCCTTCCCCTAAAATCTGTAACTGCCTGAGACTAAAGCCCCGCCAAAGGATAGTTCGCGGAGGGGCAAAATCACACGCTTTAGCCTCAGCCGTGGGAGTTCTCCTACGGTTGGTTTGAAATGTGAGCAGGAAGCAGGAATGGCAGGTGTACCATCACACCAAAACGGAGTCGCTGCAGGAGGGATGGCCGCTCAGATCGGCCACTCTCAGTCGGATAGGCTCTAGTGAGGGTCCTTATGGAGACATTCGAGTCGTACAAGAGCTATTCCCAGTTTGCCCACTCGATTACCACGCAGTGGAGGTACGCGAGAAACTCTGAGCAAACTGACTTCTTGCGCACCGTGCTTGCGACCAGCGTTCATCGGCAAGAAGTCATCGCCGCAGGGAAGATTCTATGGCGCGCCCAGCGTGGTTTCGATTGGCGTCCCGAGGCCCAGGAGGAAGGCGTCGCCGAGGAAAGTCCAGGCCCACTCAATTCTGAACGCATGAAACCTCTAACAAATCGCTCGCCGGAGGGCCGTGCGAATCCAAAGGGCATTCCTTACCTCTATCTTGCAACCCATCAGGAGACCGCAGTGGCAGAAGTTCGACCGTGGATTGGATCATACGTATCCATTGCGCAATTCGAACTGAGACGAGACGTCCGCGTCCTCAACACAGTGTCTGATGATCACCAGATGGTTTTGTATTCGCATGAACCTGAGCCCGAAGAACGCGAACGAGTAGTTTGGCGCGACATTGACCGTGCTTTTTCGCAGCCCGTAAATTCAAGTGATGACACCGCAGACTATGCGCCTACTCAGGTGCTCGCCGAATTCTTTCGGGAGAACGGCCTCGATGGCATCGCATACGGAAGTTCACTGGGTCAAGGCCACAATCTAGCGCTTTTTGAAATTGGCGCGGCTGCACCTGTGAACTGCACCCTCGTCCAGATTGACAGTGTAAAGTTGGATTTTTCGATCACATGCAACCCTTACTTCGTAAGGGATGAATCGAAGAGAAGCGCAGACGGTCAATAGAAAAGAAGGTGCCTCGCGTTGCGACTGCCGCCGCGACGATGAGCTGGAATAAGTTGCACCAAGCTTGCAACGACCTCTTTTCACCCTTTCAATTCAATCGCTTGAACTGATCCGCTGTGAGCCTATCGGCCGATCGCACTCAACGAACCTCTCGGCTGTCTTCGGCGGAATCTCAAAACTCGAAGCGAGGTCCGAACTCACATGGTAATAGTTCAGGATTTTAGACTTTCGTGGGAATGTACCTGTGACGTGAC
>JBGPXQ010000137.1:0-7023 GCA_041492805.1 Terriglobia bacterium
ACTTTTCTTTTTGCAGGCACAGATTGCCAGCTCCGCTTCGTCTCTCTCACCTCAGATAACTGATTAGATTTGAGACGAGTTCCCCTAATTCTCTGGTTGACATGTTCCGCATAGCTGTATAATGGCCCCGCGTGGAGGGCTCTATCATTACAATGCTTGGGAGATGTGTGCCGGGGTCCGCTTGGGCACGCCAGGTAGTCCTCTCTTCACTCTTGATCCTGGCTGCTGCCAAGTCTGTCTGCGCGCAACAAAAATATGAGACGCCGAAGGACACCAACCAGCGTCTCTTGCAGCTCGCGGAAGCCGCTCGAGCAAAACAAACGGACTACAAGATCGGGAGTGGAGATCTTCTCCGCATTGATGTGTTCGATGTTCCTGACCTATCACGTGAAGTTCAGGTTAGTTACACCGGTTTTATTGCCCTGCCGTTGATCCCCGTTCGCATCCAAGCGGCGGGCCTCACCGCGGTTCAGCTCGAACAAAAGGTGACTGAGCTCTTGCAGGTCAACGGGTTGGTTTCCCGTCCTCAAGTGAGTGTTGCGATCAGGGAGCAGCATAGTCACCCGATCACCGTCATTGGCGCTGTCCACAAGCCGATCGTTTTCCAGACCGCGAGAGAGACCTCCCTGCTCGAAGTCCTTTCCGCGGCGGAGGGAATTACGGACGACGCCGGCAGCGTCGTCATTGTCACCCGCCCCGCGGCCGATCTGCCTGAGTCGGGAGGAGCCTTAGCGGGGACGGGGCCTGATGCACCTCTCGAGCCGCGGTCCATCACCATCAAGGTGAATGATCTGATCGAAACCGGAGACGCGCGTTTCAATATCCCGCTCTTTGGCGGTGAAACCATCAGCATACCGCGCGCCGGCATTGTCTATGTCGTCGGTGCAGTGGACCGCTCGGGCGGGTTTGTGCTGCAGAGCGCCGGAGAGGAAATGACGGTTCTCAAGCTGCTTGCGCTGGCCCAGGGTTTGAAGGGCACGGCGAAACCCGGGGAGGCGGTGATTATCCGCCGAGACCCGAATAACGGGGAGAAGAAAGAAATCAATCTGGATCTGCGGAAAATTATGGCTCGGAAGGCGGAGGATATTTCGCTCCGCACGAACGACATACTCTTTGTTCCGGACAGTTCAGGGAAGCGGGCCCTTCGCAGGGTGGGAGATTTGGCTATCTCAATGACGACCGGAATTGCAATTGTGAGAGCCAGCCGTTAGCGCGTGCACCATCCCCTACACAATGGGGCGCTGACAGAGGAGTTCCAACCGACATGCAAGATGAAGTCAGTCTAGTACCGCGCGGACGTCAACCCTCCGGCAACCTGGAACTGCTTCCGCAGCAGATTCCCTACGCTTCCTGGTCCCAGGGTGCGCGGGAGACCCATCTTCGCGACTATTTGATCATCCTGCGGAAACACATGTGGCTGAGCGTCTTCTTCCTGCTGACGGTCGTCACCGTGGTCACCATCGCGACATTCAAGATGCGTCCGGTTTATGTAGCTACTGGACGTGTGGAGATTGACCGGGAGATGTCCAATGTCCTCCCGTTTCAAGGGATGAATTCGGATGCCATGTACTTCGACATGGACAACCACATTCAGACCCAGGCCAAAATCCTCCAGAGCGAGACGCTCGCCTTGCTGACGATTGAGTCATTACATCTCACACAAAATCCCGAATTCGGCGGCTCTCCAAACTCCAAGCCGGCCGGCACGCCCGGTGACATTACGCAAGCGTCTTCGGCCGAGAACCTGCAAATCCTGGGTGCGTTTCAGGGCCGGCTGACGGTCAAGCGCGTCCCGGAGAGCCACCTGTTAGATATCAAGTTTGAATCCTACGATCCCAAGCTCGCCGCGAGCGTGGTGAATGCGCACGTGCAGAATTTCATCGAGCGCAGCTATCGCACCCGGTTTGAGTCAACTATGAAAGCGTCTGATTGGCTCACCCAGCAACTCGATGACCTCAAGGGCAGGGTGGAAAAATCCGAAGACGCCCGTCTTGCCTACGAACGCGCCAATCAGATTTGGGCCATTGATGAAAAGCAAAACACCACGACGCAGAAACTTTCAGACTTGAATAAGGAGCTCACTCAGGCGCAGACAGATCGCATACAGCGTGAAGCCAGCTTTGACCTGGTTCGCTCCGGCCGGATCGATTTTCTCCCCGCCGTTCAGCAGAATACCATGATTCCGACTTTGATGAACCGGCATGCGGAATTGAACTCCCAGTACACCGACGCGATCAGCAAGTTTGGTCCCAACTATCCAACGGTGGTGCGCTTGCAAGCCCAGTTGAAGGAAGTCGACAAGCTGATCGAGACCGAAAAACAAAACATCGGCAACATGGTTGAGTCGGAATATCGTGGTGCACGCCAGCGTGAGCTATTGCTTTCGGAGGCCCTGGAGAAACAGAAGGCTGAAGTCAACACCATGGCCGAGAAGCTCGTTCAATTCAATATCTTGAAGCGTGATGCAGAAGCCAACAAGCAACTCTACGAGGGTCTGCAGCAGAAGCTGAGGGAAGCGGGGATCTCCAAGGGCTTGCAGTCCAGTGACCTCCGCGTCGTGGATCCTGCCCTGGTCCCGGGTTCGCCATCGCGCCCGCTGCGCGGGCGCAATATCTCCCTGGCATTCTTGGTTGGCCTCGTGGGCGGAATCGGCTTGGCTTTCCTACGCGAGTACCTGGATAACACGGTCAAGACACCGGATGACATTGAGCATCTGACTCATCTGCCTTCACTCGCGGTTGTCCCCGCCCACGGCACCCTCGCTGGCCGGGGTCACAAGCTCTTGCGGCGAAAGTCCGGCGATGTGGCCGCTGAACACGTGGAGCTTGTGTCTCACCAGCATCCGCAGTCCCAGATCTCCGAGGCGTTTCGCGCCTTGCGGACGTCATTGCTTCTCTCGCAGGCGGAGCATCCTCCCCAGGTGATTCTGGTCACCAGCGCTTTGCCCCGCGAAGGCAAGACCACTGCGGTTCTCAATCTGGCCGTCACGTTGGCGCAGCTGGGCGACCGCACGCTCATCGTAGATGGCGACATGCGCAAGCCCGGCGTCAGCAAATTCTTGAGCATGGGAGACGGCAAGCACGCGGGCCTCAGCACATACCTCGCGGGAGTGTCTTCACTTGAATTGGTCACCGTTCCCCATCCAACGATTCCGAATCTCTCGGTCGTTCTTTCCGGTCCCATTCCGCCAAATCCTGCCGACCTCTTGTCTTCTCAGCGGCTGAACGACGCCATCACCGCGCTGCGCGGGGAGTACCGCTTCGTGGTGTGGGATTCTCCGCCGATCATGGCAGCTACGGATGCTGTGATCGTCTCATCACTCGCAGACGGGGTGCTGTTGGTGGTACGCAGCGGTGCAACGCCGAAAGAAGCGTTTGTCCGCGCCCGCGACCTGCTGGGCGGCGTCCGATCCCGGTTGCTTGGCGTATTGTTGAACGCCGTCGACACCAGCTCGCCGGACTACTACTACTCGTATAAGTACTACCCTTATCATTACGGATATGGGACGTACGGGAGGAAAGAATCCTCCGGATCCTGAATCAATTGTTGATAATGTTTCGCCGAGCGTCCGGAGGGGATTTTTGCGCTTCTTAATTACAGGCGGTGCAGGTTTTATCGGTTCACATCTTGCTGAGCGTCTACTCACAGACGGCCATGAAGTGTCACTTCTCGACGATCTCTCCACCGGCAGCATCGATAACATTCGCCACCTGAAGAATCACCCCGCGCTTCACTACTACCTGGATCGCCTCGAAAACAAACAATTGCTGGCTGAACTTGTCGATGGATCTGATGTCGTCATTCACCTTGCCGCGGCCGTAGGAGTCCGCCTGATCGTTGAAAGCCCCGTCCGCACGATTGAAACCAACGTCAACGGAACCCAACTCGTTCTGGAGGCCGCTTACAAAAAGCGGAGATTGGTCTTTATCGCTTCGACCTCGGAAGTGTATGGGAAAAACACGCAGGTGCCGTTCCACGAGGAAGCGGATCTGGTCCTGGGCCCCACGACGAAAGGCCGCTGGAGTTACGCGGCGTCAAAAGCGCTGGATGAGTTTCTCGCCCTGGCCTATTGGAGGGAGAAAAAGCAGCCGGTTGTGGTCGCGCGGTTTTTCAATACCGTGGGCCCTCGGCAGACTGGCCGCTACGGCATGGTGATGCCCAGCTTCGTCCGCCAGGCCATTCAGGGAGCTCCAATCACGGTCTATGGCACGGGCAAACAGTCGCGTTGCTTCTGTGATGTCCGCGATTGTGTGGAGGCGATTGTCAGACTCATTTCCACGGACCGTGCAATCGGAGAGGTCGTCAATATCGGAAACAACCAGGAAGTCACCATCGAGGCCTTGGCGCAGACGATCAAGGAGCGGACTGGCAGCGATTCGCCGATTGAGTACATCCCTTATGATCAGGCCTACGAACCGGGGTTCGAGGACATGTACCGCCGGGTGCCTGCCATCGAAAAACTTGAAAGACTCACCGGATTTCGGCCGGCCACGCCCTTGCACGAAATTATCGACCGCGTCGTCGCTTTTTTCCGGTCAAAGCAGCAAGAGGCAGGCAATTCCTCTGGCACGAATCGCCCGGCGGCCGGCGTGAATCAGGCAACCGCCGGCAGACTACCCCAATGATGTGAGCGCACCGGCCCTGGTGAGGAATTTTCCGTCGGCACAGGGGATCGCGAGGCGGCCGTGTGCGCGGTTGGCAAACAGCAGGAGCAAGCCTCTTGGATGAGCCGCGAAAACCTCCCAAGCTGTCAGTGGTGATGCCGGTTTACAACGAACGGGCCACAATCGAGGAGATTCTTCGCAAGGTACAAGCAGTTGCGATCGAAAAGGAAATCATCATTGTCGAAGACGGTTCGTCAGACGGCACGCGGGAATTCCTTGAAGAACTGGCCCGATCTTCCACTCTGGATCCGGGAGAAATGCACCGTCTTCCGTCGGGTGGAAGTCTGCGGGCTGACAACATTCGCGTTTTTTTCCAGCCCAAGAACTGCGGCAAAGGTGCGGCATTGCGGCGGGGATTCGCGGAGGCCCGGGGCGAGTTCGTCGTCGTGCAGGATGCGGATCTGGAATGTGACCCGGAAGATTTTCACCAGCTTCTGGAGCCCGCCGCGCGCGGGATTGCGGACGTGGTTTATGGTTCACGCTTTTTGGGGGGATCGCACCGCGTGCTTTTTTTCTGGCATGCAAGAGGCAACAAACTTCTCACTCTTTTCTCCAACTTTTTTTCCGATCTCGACCTGACCGACGTATGGACCTGCTACAAGCTGTTCCGGCGCGAACTCTTGCTTCAAATCAACTTGTGCGAGAACCGCTTTGGCATCGAGCCGGAGATTACGGCGAAAGTGGCCCGGAAGCGGTGGCGTGTTTATGAGGTCCCGATTTCGTATCGCGGCCGAACGAAGACCGAGGGGAAAAAGATCGGCTGGAAGGATGGCTTGCGCGGTATCTGGTGCGTCATCCGGTATAACCTTTTTGATTGAGGAAACGTTTGACGGCACAATTGGCCAACGGTCAAGTTCGCATGCGGAGCGAGAGGTTGTTCTTCTACCTTTTTCTCATTACTCTGCCTCTCGTCAATCCCTGGGTCCGTGGCGACGGCGTGGAATACTATGCCTATGTACGATCCTTGGTCATTGACGGCAACTTGGACTTTACGAACGAGTGGCAGGCCAGCAATCCCTCGTTCCGGCAGGGACATCTCGATCCAGAAGGAAACGTCCCTTCCCAGCAGCGCACCCCCACGGGCCATGTGGTGAACCTGGCTTCGGTTGGGCCGTCTCTCCTCTGGGCGCCGTTCTTTCTCGTGGTCCACGGAACTGTACTCTGCCTAAATCGCCTGGGAGCGCACATTTCGGCTGACGGCTTCTCGCGGCCCTACGTGTTCTCCATGGCGGCAGTCACCGCGTGTTATGGTTTCGCCGGCCTCCTGCTCTCTTTCTCCCTCGCCCGCACGCACTTGAAGGAGCGCTGGGCGCGGTGGGCGACGCTCGGCATCTGGTTTGCGAGTTCCTTGCCGGTCTATATGTACTTCAACCCGTTCTGGTCCCATGCGCACTCGGCTTTCGCGGTCGCATTATTTCTCTGGTACTGGAACAAAACGCGGAGCCAGCGAACGATCAAGCAGTGGATTGTCCTGGGACTTCTCGCGGGATTGATGCTCGATACTTACAACCCCAATGGCATGTTGCTGCTGGTTCCCTTGATTGAGTCCTTTCGCCTTTACTGGCGCGCCTGGAAACCAGACAGCCGCGACTTCCATGGGGCGGGCCGCCTCCTGCTTTCCAATCTCATTTTCCTGGTTGCCATGGGGATTTCCATGCTCCCGACATTTGTCACGCGCCAGATTCTTTATGGGAACCCTTTCGAGACTGGATACGGCGGTTTGTCCTCATGGAACTGGACTCACCCGGCACTCGGTCAGGTCCTCTTCTCTTCGAATCATGGCTTGCTAAGCTGGACACCCATTTTGATTCCCGCCTTGCTGGGGCTATTTTTCTTGCGTAAATATGACGGCGAGATGGCTCTCTGCTTCGGCGCTGCGTTCTTGGGATTCTATATTCTCATCTCGGCCTATCCCACCTGGGACGGAATTTCCGCATTTGGTGGTCGTATGTTCGTCTCCTTGACGCCAATCTTCATCGTAGGACTAGCCGCCACTTTGAATGAAGTTGCTCAAGTGTTTCACAATCGGCGGTGGGTTTCGCAAGCCTCCTGCGCGACAATCGTTCTACTGATCGTGTGGAATCTCGGCTTTATTTTTCAGTGGGGACTGCACCTGATACCGCCTCGCGGGCCCATTTCCTGGCGCCAGATGGCCTACAATCAGATCGCGGTCGTTCCCACCCGCGCGGCAGGCGCGGTGAAGGATTTTCTTTTTCGGCGGGGAAGCATGATGCGCCACATCGAGCAGATCGATCAGCAACAACTGCGCCAGCAAATGGCGCAGCCGCAGCGATAAGCAATGGCCGGATCTGCGATGGAGAAATCGGCCGGGAGCCTATCAAGAATTATGGGGACTGAC
>JBGPXQ010000247.1:0-3762 GCA_041492805.1 Terriglobia bacterium
CTCAACCAGCCGCTGCGCATGGACATGATGCTCGTCCTCACCAACCCATTCACCCAGGAAGAGCAGGAATCCCGCATCGTTTTTCTCGGCGACGCCACCGATAAAGGGCAGCGCGTGGGCCTTGAGTTCCTCACCCCTGCACCGCATTTCTGGGGCGTCGATTTCGTCCCCGCCGACTGGCCCGCACCGCCCGTCGCCGTCCGCCCGAACTAGGTTTTCCCTCTGAGTTTTTATAGCAACGGTTCGACTTCGTCGAGATAGGTTAGGGCAACGATTTGGGCGACGCGCATTATTTGGTAGCGTAATTTTCCCGGCGACTTCTCAATCTGCTGCTGAATTTGCTTTCTGAATTCCATCGGATGGGCCATTGCGTCGAACGGCTCGGGCGTACCTTCTGTCCCGCGGACAACGACTGTTCCGTAGCCCAGGATTCTGCCCAACACCCTTTCTTCCACGCCGATGCTCCGGCAACATGCACCCTTCCTTGACAGTTTTGCAGAGCAAGCCTAGAATCACCCATTTGTAATATGGCTCAGGGAGTGGGCCGTGGGGCAAAGACTATGGACAAGAAGCGTCTTGAATACTACAAAAAGAAGCTCCTCACCCGGCGTGAGGAACTGTTGAAGACCATCGCCAGGACCGAAGAGGAAGGCCGGACGGCTGACGATGATCCGACCGTAGATCTCGCCGACAAGGCTGCCAACTCGTACACGAAAGAATTCTTATTTGGCCAGACCAACACCGACCGGTCCGTGCTGCAATTGATCGACGAAGCACTCGTGCGCATCAAGGAAGGCAAGTTCGGAGCGTGTATAAACTGCGAAACTGAGCTACAGCAGAAGCGTCTCGAAGCAGTGCCGTGGGCGCGACATTGTGTCACCTGCCAGGAGAAGCAGGAGCAGGGCCAGCTTTAGGCGAAATTCCGCCTCCGCGGAAACGGGCGTCCCGGCCGAACCGGGACGCCCGTTTCATTTCCTGTCCGGTGTTCGCCGGGAGGGTTTCATAGCATCGTCTCGCGCCGGCCGGCGAGCCCGATGCCCCTCCAAAAGGCCGAGCTGATAACCATTGTGGTTATTTATCTGTTCAAATAATTGCGCCACAGGAGTAGGCTTGGCGCACCGTGGACAGGCTTGCAGCTTTGATGCGGTCCCAGTTGCGCGGAATGTGCGAGGCCTTCACCTCGCTGGTGTTTCCCGCGCCGTGCCGGATTTGTGCGCAGATGCTGGACACAGGGAATCGCATCCCATTCTGTCACGCGTGCGTCGAGGCACTGACGCGAACACTTCCCCAGCCGCTGTGCGCACGGTGTGGCCGTCCGATCGTCTCGAGCGCCGTGACCGGAGGCGTTTCGGCGGCGCAATGCCACTTCTGCCGCCTGGGTGCGTATGACTTTGATTTCGTGCGAAGTTTCGGCGCCTACACGCCGTCCATGGCTCGAGCCATCCTGATGCTGAAGTATGGCCAGATCACTCCCTTGGGAGGTTGGTTTGCGAGTCTTCTTGCTCGGGTGGTGGAGCACGCTCCCGAGGCATTTGCCGCGGACGTTGTGGTACCGGTACCCCTACATCCGAGCCGCTTGCGTGAGCGCGGCTACAACCAAGCCGAGCTGATCGCCCGGCCCTTGGCACGGATTCTCGGTATCCCGTTTCGGTCCTATCTCCTGGTCCGTACGCGGCCACGACCAGACAAGGTGAGGCTAACGCGCCGGGAGCGCTGGGAGACGGTACGTGGCGCTTATGCGATGCATCAAGGAGCTAAAGTTGACAAGTTACGGGTTTTACTGGTAGATGATGTATTGACCACTGGGGCGACACTTGATGCCTGCTCCCGGGCCCTTCGCGGGGCCGGTGCCGTCCAGGTGGCGGGTCTGACAGTCGCGCGGGCGCTACCTTCTTCGGTGGTGCCAGACTCGGTGCAGTGGTTTCAGGATCCAGCGGAATGAACTCATTTGGCCATGTTGGTAGGATTCCCCGGCCGAACGCCCTGCCGGAAGCGCGGGGTGAGAAGCGCCCGCCGGGCGCGTTGCTCCCCCCTGCTCGCAAGCCGGCCATTATGCAGGATCCCGTTCTGGTGCTGAACGCGACCTTTGAGCCGATCAATGTAACCGCAGTGCGGCGAGCGATGGTCCTGATGATCAAGGGAGTGGCGCAAGCCGAGGAAATCCATCACACCCAGGTGCACTCGGCTTCGAGAACGCTTTCCGTACCCTCGGTGATTCGCCTCATCGCTTATCGCCATATCCCGCAACAGACCCGAGCGCTTTCGCGGAAGAATATCCTGCTGCGCGACCGTAACACCTGCCAGTTCTGCAGCCGCACGCTTCCTGCCTCGGAGCTGACCCTCGATCACGTCGTGCCGCGATCTCGCGGGGGGCGTTCGTCGTGGGAGAATCTAGTGGCCTGCTGCTACAATTGCAATAACAGCAAGGGTGACCGCACTCCGGAAGAAGCCGGGATAGCGCTGGCGCGGCACCCGCGCCCGTTCACGCTGCATACCTCCCGGCAGCTCATGCGCCTGATCGGCAACAAAGACGAGAAGTGGCGCAAGTATTTGTTCTACTGACCTTTACGTTCCCGCCCAGGTCTTTTGGTTCGCCCGAAAATGGCCGGAGTCGGTCTTTCCTAAAATTTTTCTAATGTATGCAACCTTTTCAAGTTTTCGGCGTCTAATCAAACAAAACCACTTCAAGGACACACCCCGGGAAGCAGCGATGGCTCTGCCAAAGCTGCTTCTCTTTTTTTGTGCCGTTTTTCGTGCGGATCCCACGAGTTGCACGCCGGCACGTTATTGCCTGAAGATCACCCGCAATCCCCGGCGCCAGTTTTCTCCCAACCCAATGCGTGCGACTTCGATTTCTTGCGATAAATATCGGAGTACGATATCGCTCGAGGGATGAAATCGGAACCCAGGCGCAACCAGGAATAGCAGCGGCGGCTTGGGCTGCAAGGCAATGCCCGGAAAATACCCATACCTGCGAAAGTCGTCTTGTCCGTGATGCCAGCGAACCCGCAGCCAGTAGTCCACGGCCTGCATCACCAGCTGAATGTCCTCGGAGGCTTTCAGTTCCAGCACCGCGAGGCGGCCGTCTCGCGTTACCCCGAGCAGATCGATGACCCCCCGGTCACCTGCGGAAGACGCAGGAACCTGCCTGTAGATGTGCCGGGAGTCAAGGCGTGCGTCGATGCGCGCCGGATCGGCGGCGACCATCGTCTCAAGCCACCTCTCCGACTGCGCGCGGTAATGGGGGTGTTTGGTATCCGCAGCCAGTGGGTGACGGTACGTTTCCAGCTCGTGGACTAGTTTTTCGAGGGCGGGCCATCTCTCTGGAGTCAGCATTTCCTGGTGGTCGTCCAGGCCGAACCACATCATCCCCTGCCGCCAGTGCGCGAACTCCAACCCGTGGAAACGCAGGGCCACGTCCTGTGTTGGGGCGGCAACTGCCACATGGATGGCCTCTGGAGCCAGATGCCGGATGCGTTCCGCCTCCGGCAACGCCGTAGCGAGCGCCTGGTCCACATCGCGCCGCGGCACGAGCCACGTCGCCAGATTTCCCGCGTCCGAAATGGCGATGCGGCGCACGCGCCAGTGCAGCGGGTCGTATTCGTACAACTCGATTTCATGCGGAGAGGCGAGCGCGGTCAGACGGTGCGCCGTAACGGCGGAGGTGCCGCGCGGCAGGAAGAGGCGCAATCCGCGGACTGATTGACGCCTTGCGCGATCGCGTACGCGGTCAAGCCAGATCAACCCGAAAGTCAAGATGCC
>JBGPXQ010000163.1:0-6113 GCA_041492805.1 Terriglobia bacterium
ATCTTGTTCACTTGCTGTGCATACACGCGTATGGGCTTTCTCGGCGAGAAACACCAGAGAATAAAATCGATGTCATGCGTCGCCTCCATCGCGGCAGGCGAAAGCTTGATGCGGCCCCCGATTTTGTTGCCCAGGTTGCGCGTGATGTGCCTGCTGACCAGCGCACTGACGGGCTGGCCGATCGTGCCGTCCTCGATCGAGCGTTTGACGTAAGCAAACTTCGGATTGAAGCGCTGCGAGTATCCAATCGTGAACAACAAGGACTTCGATCGTGCCAAAGTGATCAATTCATCCGCTTCGGAAAGTTCGAGCGCAATGGGCTTCTCCAGAAACACATGCTTGCCCGCCTGCAGGCTTTCCTTCGCCATCGGGTAGTGCGTGGTTTCCGGAGTCGCCGAAATAATTATGGAGTTGATGTTCTTATTCTCAAGCAGGGTCCGGTAATCCGTCGTGGCGGTGACCGGCTTTGTCTTCTGCGCAACTTCCTTCAGCCGTTCTTCCTTGATCTCGGCAATGTGCAGTTCGCTCACGTATGGACTCGCGGCGCAGACCTCCGCGCGTATACCGCCGCACCATCCTGTCCCGATGATTCCCACGTTTACTCTGTTCATGATTTCTCCATCTGTGAAGGCCGTTCCGGATCGCATACCCACATTTCCAACTCAGCGGCCTTCGAAAGAGTTATGCGTTAGTTTAACAAAAACATACCTCCAAATGTAGGACTTGCGCGGCGTTCCATTCCAACGGCTGAATCCGGACTGCGCGTCCTTACAGCCATGGGTTGGGCTCTGATGAACAATGCTCAGGGAAGTTTGCGGCCAGTCCAACCAAACACATCTCTTGATGAACTGGGAGTATGTTATCTTCAGCGGTTGCACGGCCCGCTCCTGATGGTGAGCCGGAATCTTGCCGCTGACTCGGCGAATGTTTTTCAACGCAGGTGGTGCGGACACTTCACGATCAATTTAGAACGACTCATAAACTGGAGGTGAAAATGTCGAATCCTGATCGCCGTGAGTTTATGAGGAATTCCATGGCTCTCGCGTTTGGGCCCGTCGCTGCCGAAAGTGCATTGCTCTTTCCTGATCTCTGGACCGGGCGCGTGGACAGTCAACCACGGAGCGGAGAATTGTTCGAAGGTTTTAAGCGCGAACAAATCAAAACGCCGGGCGCAACCATTCATACAGTTTACGGCGGCAAAGGCTCGCCACTCCTGCTTCTACATGGTATCCCGGAAACGCATGTGCTCTGGCGCAAGGTCGCGCCGCTCCTGGCTCGAGATTTCTTTTTAGTGATCACAGATCTCCGCGGGTATGGCGATAGCAGCAAACCTCCGGGCGGCGAAGATCACATTGCCTATTCGAAGCGGTCCATGGCTCAGGACCAAGTGGAAGTGATGAAGCATTTCGGATTCCAGAAATTTGCAGTTGTGGGGCATGATCGCGGCGGCCGCGCTGCCCATCGGATGGCTCTCGACTACCCGGATCTCCTCACCAAGCTCGTCATTCTCGACATTGTCCCGACCTACATGCTGTACCAGAACATCACCAAAGAATTTGCGACGGTCTTTTATCACTGGTTTCTTCTCGTGCAACCGGCTCCATTCCCGGAAACCCTGGTTGCAAACAGTGCTGAGTATTTCCTTAAATCCTTGTTGTACCGGCTTGGTGGAGAGGCCTACAGCGAAAAGATTCCCGAATGGATCGGTGAAACAGCTT
This sequence comes from Terriglobia bacterium, assembly GCA_041492805.1. Taxonomy (GTDB): domain Bacteria; phylum Acidobacteriota; class Terriglobia; order Acidiferrales; family UBA7541; genus Palsa-360. The sequence goes on from JBGPXQ010000163.1 coordinate 1,719, forward strand.
ACAGGGAATATCTGCGTTGCTTCCGCGATCCAGCTGCGATCCATGCGGTTTGTGAGGATTACCGGGCGGCCGCATCCGTCGATTTGGAGCACGACAAAGCGGACCTGGACAAGAAAATTCAATGCCCGCTTCTCGTTCTCTGGGCCGAAAAGGGACCGTTCCATCGGATGTACAACGTCTTAGCGACTTGGCAAGAGCGTGCCAAAGAGGCAAGAGGCAAGCCGCTTTCCACTGGCCATTTCCTCCCAGAGCAGGTTCCGCAGGAATTGACCGTGGAGCTCAAATCGTTTCTGAGCGTCTGACTGGCGTCAGATGTGGCCACCTGCGGGTGCGGGCTCCGCTTGGAGCCCGCCAGAAAAAGGAGTCTCCATGAAAAAGCTTCTTTCGATTCTCAGTCTTGCGCTCGCGACAATATTGCCGGCGGTCGCATCGAGGGCGCAAGTGGTTGCGCCAAATGAAACGGGTGTGGCGATGGGCCACGTGCACCTAGTTATGCAGGACGTGGAGGCCGGCAAGAAGTTTTGGTTGGCGATGGGAGCGACACCCACGAAGCTGGGCCCAAACGAAGTCATGAAGTTCCCTGGCGTCCTAATCATTCTGAGGAAGGGCGAGCCATCCGGGGGTTCTGTTGGATCGGTGGTGAATCACATTGGTTTCTATGTGGCGAATATCCAGGAGTCGATGACGAAATGGAAGGCCGCGGGACTGAAGACAGAACCCGGTCAAAGAGTGGGGCAGGGTTATGTGACCACCCCGGACGATCAGGTTCGGATCGAGATACTCGAAAACACGTCGCTCACCGTTCCGATTGCGTTTGACCACATACACTTCTGGGTATCGGAACCCGCCGCGGACGGCGCGAGCTCTATATCAGAAATGCAGGCTTGGTATGCCAAGATGTTTGGCGCCGCACCTTTCAAACGAGGACAATTCGCAGCCGACAACGTGCCCGGAGTGGTCCTGCTCATTGCTAAATCGGACACTCCGACCGTGCCAACCAAAGGACGGGCACTGGACCATATCGGATTCGAGATCAAAGATCTCGAGGCGTTTTGCAAGAAGGCGGAATCCAACGGAGTGAAGTTCGACATGCCCTTTACCAAGCGGCCCGAGTTGGGTATTTCGCTGGCATTCCTGACCGATCCCTGGGGAACGTACATTGAGCTGAACGAAGGTCTGAACCGTTTGTGAAAATCCCCACAGGCGGTTCGGCTCGCTGCCAGACATAAAACGCGCCCGATCCGGACCAAGGAGGGTCAGCGATGGAACGCGATATTTCAAGACTCCGTAAGGCATTTCAAGACGGAAGGATGGACCGCCGCCAGGTGATTCAGGCATTTGGTTTCACTGCGACGGCCGCGTTAGCCGCGAGCACGGCGCCGAAAGCCGTGGCATTCGCTGCCGGCGCCGCGCAGACATTCATGCCGGGCGGCGCAGGGTTCAAGGCGGTCGCCTACAATCACATCAATTATCAAGTTCCCGATTACGCCAAGATCCGCGATTTTTATGTAACTTTGTTTGGGATGAAGGTGGTGTGGGACGACGGCAAACAGTGTTCCGTCGAGTTTGGTGATCCACCGAACGCCATCTACATCCGTCCACTCACCAGGCCCCTCGATAGGCCGGCTGGCGTTGGATCCAACGCAAACTGGGCGGCACAGATGGGGAATGGCAATGTCGATCACCTGGCGTTCTCGATTGAGAATTTTCAACTGGATTCAGTGAAAGCCGAACTGACGCGTCGCGGCCTGAACCCACAGCCGGATGGCCCATTCGCCTGGACGATCAAGGATCCGAGCGGCTTGACGCTCCAAATCTGCGCAACGAAAGGGGTATTCCCCGGGCAAGCTTCGCCGACAGCAAAAGAATTGGACGGCACTAAGAATTTAAGCGCGATCCCGGGGCCCGACGGCAAAGGTTACAAAGCGTACGCCGTGAGTCACCTGGCGTTGCACGTTCCCGATGTCGATCAAAGCCGCGACTTCTACGCAGACCTGCTTGGGATGAAGGTAATTTACTACAAACCTGGCGATGTGTTTGGCGTGGATTACAGCGGTGGCCCAGTGTGTTTTCTCAGGTTCGGTGAGAATACCTTATACTTCCGCAAGAGTCAGCACCCCGAACATAAGCCCTACGTCGCCCACTTCGCGCCTGCGGTTGAGAATTTCAACCAGGCTGCGGTCAAGGCCGAACTGGAGCGTCGTGGCTATAAGCCCGTGCCAGACAGCAAGTACGGCTGGTCGATTCAGGATCCAGCTGGGATGAGGATCGAGGTTGCGGGAAGAGGGTTGCCGGAACATGTTGGAAGTGATTGCAACGGGAGCAATGCAGGATGTCCGGGAGGACCGGACAAGTAACATTCGACAATACTCGCTGGGCGGCACAAGCGCCGCGATTGAAGAAATCGAGCATATTCGTAGTCGTATTCTTGAAATCTGCCATCTACGGAGGTCATTCCATGAGGCGACTCAGCGGAATCGTTGCAGCTCTCGCATGGCTTTTCCTCGCCGGCACGACCTGGGCACAATCGAGCGGGAAAGGCCTGGACCGGCTCTATGTGCTCGACTGCGGTCAGGGACACGCCGCCGACGAATCGCGCTGGACGGTTGGTGTGAACGCCGGAAAGCCGATCGACATCTCGGACAACTGCTACCTGATCCATCATTCGGAAGGTTACTTTCTCTGGGACACTGGCATCTCCGATGCGGTTGCCGCCATGCCAAATGGCTGGCTTGCGACTAACAATCCGGCGACGGACATTCATTGGACCCGCGCGAAGACCCTGGATTCGCAGCTTGCCGCGATAGGCGTCAAGCCGTCTGACATACGCTCCATCGGCATTTCGCATACTCATCCCGACCACATCGGCAACGTCGAACTTTTCCCGCATGTGCCCCTCCTCATTCAGAAGGCTGAATATGACTATTACTTCGCTCCGGGCAAAGAGGGCATCGCAAAGCCCCCTTCGGACACGAAGCCTACTTTCCTGAAGGATCATCCTGTGAACTTAGTGCAAGAGGATCTGGATGTATTCGGCGACGGCTCGGTCATGATCATCTATACGCCTGGCCATACACCCGGCCACCAGGCATGCCTCGTCCATCTTCCAAAGACGGGGTGGGTTTTGCTCACTGGTGACGCCGTTCACTTGCAGGATAATTGGGATAATCGCCGCATCCCGTATTTCGGTACGATGCCGCCTGAACAGAAGCTTCAGACGCTCTTGTCGATGCAACGCATGGCCGATCTGGTGTCCTTTCACCATGCGCAGCTTTGGATCAATCACGAGAAACCTCAGAGCGACAAAATGCGGCACGCGCCAGGCTACTACGAGTAGACGCCGTGTGGGGAAGCTGCAGGCGACTCCTCTGCCTGCCAATCAAATCGAATCGCGGCTGAGCGTTTTTCCGGGCGCTACTTTTGGCGTGCCACGAATAACATGAGAGTGAATATGACCACGGGGATCAAGGCCAGCATGACGTAAAAAAGTATTCTCCGCGCCACCGGCGAGCGTCTCCGTTTCCAATCCCGCAATTCCGCACGGTCGGCCACGCCCACCTTGTCCGGATGTTCCAGGTCCACAGCAAACTCGTGGGCGTTCGCATAACGCTTTTTCGTGTCGCGCTCCAGGGCCCGATAGATGATCTCCTGCAGCTCGGGAGAAATTGTCGGATTGACTTCGCGCGGAGGGATCGGATTGTTCAGCAGACGCTCGTTCATGATGACAAACGGATTGGGACCAGTGAACGGCACCTTTCCGGTGAGCATTTCGTAGAACATGACTCCAAGAGCGTAAATGTCACTCCGCGCGTCGCCTCGTTTCCCCTTGACCTGTTCAGGAGAAATATAATCCGGCGTGCCCATGGCTTGCGTGAGCTTGGCGAAGGTCAGGCGGCGCGACCCTGTATTGGCGGCGATGCCGAAATCGATGAGCTTGATGCGATCTTCCGCATCCACCATGATGTTCTCAGGCTTCAGGTCGCGGTGGACAACGCCCTGGCCGTGAATGTAATCGAGGGCCTTACAGAGGCCAAGAGCGATCTTGATCGCGCGCTCCGGTGAAAGTCTTTTTTCGTCGTTCAGGATCTGGCGCAACAGCTTCCCGTCCACCCACTCCAGGACCATGTAGCGGCGGCTGCGGTCTTCACCGTTCAGAACTTTCACGACGCCGGGGTGATCCAGTTTCTTGCCGATTTCTTCTTCGCGCTGAAACCGGTCAAAGAAAATCGGGTCGCCTTCCATTTCCGGATGCGGAACCTTGATGGCCACCGCGCGGCCCGTGCGCAGGTCCGTCCCGCGAAAAATGGAGGCCATACCGCTTCTGGCGGCCAGGCCTTCGATGCGGTAGTGATCGAGTTGGTCGCCAGCATGGAGTACGGTCATCGTGAGCAGACC
>JBGPXQ010000219.1:0-4697 GCA_041492805.1 Terriglobia bacterium
GATCAGATAAACCCCTCGGCCGTGATCGGAGAACACGTTCTGCTCATCGGTGGGGCAAGGGAGTTTTGAGGGGTCAAAACCTTCCCCGGGATCGCGCACGACAATGAGGATTCCGCGGTCCTTGTCTGCTGTCACGGAACATTCAATTTTCTTGCTCGGGTCTGCTTTACACCCATGCACAATGGCGTTAGCCAGCGCCTCGCGCAGCGCCATCTCAATTTCAAATTCTTTGCCGGCGGCATATTCCATCTCGCCTACCAGCCGCATTACGCAAGTAACCACGGGAGAGATGGTGTTGATGTCCGCTGCCAGCGTCACCTCAAAATGCCTGGGTGACGGCAGCTCATTGTTTGCGTGGCTTGCGATGGATTCTTTGACCATCTGCTGTTTCCCGGTGCGGGGTCGACAAGAGGTTTTACCTTTCCCGGGGTTAGTCGTAACATCGTCCGATGCGGGGACCGCATTATTCAGCGCAAGCTTCACTCAACCACATGATTTTATAATCTGGCGAATGCGCATACAAGCGTAGGGGGCAACCATGGTGCCAACATGGATACCCCATCAAGGGGAGTGCCGGGCCGGGACGCTGGTGTGGCGTACGTACTCATTCAAATTGGCTACTCCCAGCAACAATTCCAGCAGCCTGGAGCGCTGCTCTGAGTCCCAATTCGTGTCTTCCTGGACCAACGATTCGACTGCGAAATCCATTTGAACGAGCAGCCAGTCCAGGGTGTTGTGGTTCACGCCCTCCCCACGATGAAGGGCTCCCTTCTCTGCTGCAAGCTTTTGGAATGCCTCTTCGAGGTAGTGGTTGAGGCAGAGACCTTCTTTTTCAAGTCGCCAAGGGACATCGACCGTGCAGCCCTCTGTGTGGCAGGTGCGGGTGGGGGTTGCCATCCGTTCAAACCTCAACCGTGATCTATTCCGATCCTACCAATTCAACCAAGCACGCCTCCGGCCAGCGCGGCCAGTTCATGTAAGAAATTGTCGTGGCGCCACTTAGGTTCCGTTCGGGTGAAAACTAGACTCGCAATTTCAGTGCGGAGGGTAGAATCTACCCAGCAAGTGTATCGCCAGCCGTATTTAGGCCGATGGGCGAGAATTTGGCTTCCATGCGTCCTTGCAGGCCGTCGGCGTGGCGGAAGAGATCGCTTCGGTGGGCTCTCTTTCACACGTCGTGCGACTATCCGTTCGCTCTCTCAAGAAGGACACACCAGCGTGTTGACTTGCAGGAAACCATCTCCCGCGTTTTGCGTGGACACAGCAGAGCACGGAGGTGAAGATGGATGATGGAATGGAATCGCACCTTGGGATGCGAGGAGGGTCATCCGAATGCGTAAGGGAATAGTCCTATGCGGGGCCGTCTTGTGTATGTTAATGACGGCGGCAGCCCAAGATGCTCCAGCGGCGCTCGATGCAAGCAGCCCAGCGAATGAGCCCCCGACTCCCGCTTCATTGTTCTCGTCGAATCGTGAACACTGGCAACTCGGGATTGGTTATCAATACCAGCATTATAAGATTCTCGGTCAGACCTTTCATACCAATGGCTTCAATTCGGACATTACCCGTTATTTGAATGATTGGTTTGGTCTCGAAGGTACCGCCGTCATGGGATTTGGAAAAACCGGCACGCCGCTCAATATCGTGGCGAAGTCATTCTTCGTCGGTGGCGGACCACATATCGCTGTATACACCGCGCGCCGGTTAGAACCGTGGGTCCATGTGCTCGTGGGCTGGGAGCACTTCCGGTTTACCCAGACCAGCAAACAACTCGGCAGTAACTCTGCGCTCGGATTCATGGGTGGCGGGGGAGTGGACTATAAGCTGAATCGGGCCCTATTTTGGCGATTTCAGGGCGACCTTATTGGCTCGCGTTTCGGACCCACGAGAGAGATTAACTATTCATTCGGGTCGGGCCTGGTGCTCAACTTCTAGTTTCTCCCGCTGAGGTAGTTCGCGCCGGTTTCAAGCGCCCGATCCTGTGCTTGAGGCCGGCTTCACTGTTTGATGAGCGGAACTCTTTCAGGCTGGCAACAGACGGGTTCCACATGTCGTGACGCCTAGGCGGCTGCCCCGTGGCACTTCTTGTATTTCTTCCCGCTCCCGCAAGGACAAGGTTCGTTCCGGCCGACTTTCGCACCAGTGCGGACCGGCTTAGGCTCTTCGGCTTGGGCGGCGCCCGCCTGGTACTGTAATTCTTGCTGTTGCCGACGCTGCCGCCGCTCGATTTCGCGTGCTTTGTCTTCGGGCCGGGCGGGCTGGACGAGGAACAAGTACCGCACCGTTTCAGTGTCGATGCGCCCCATCATGTCTTCGAACAGCAGGAACGCTTCCTTTTTGAATTCGACCAGTGGGTCTTTCTGCCCGTAGCCGCGCAGGCCAATGCCTTCCTTCAGGTGATCGAGCGTGAGCAGGTGGTCTTTCCACTGTGTGTCAACGATATCCAGGATAATGCGCCGTTCCAGCCAGCGCATCATCGTTTCGCCGAACATTTTTTCCTTCTCGGCGTAGCGTTCCTTAACCCGTGTCACCAGCGTATCGGCCAGTTCGACGTGAGACAGATTGGCCGCATCGATCCCGGCCGTCTTCACGTCGATTCCGAACTGATTCAGCACTTCGGCGGTAAACTGTGTGATGTTCCATTTTTCTGGGTGTTCATTCTGCGGGCAGAAGGTTTCCACGAACTCGCGCGCAATGTCTTCAGCGATGCCGAGCGCATAGTCCTTCTGCTCTTTCCCTTCGAGCGCGGAGCGCCGAATCGAATAAATGGTTTCGCGCTGCTTGTTCATCACGTCGTCATACTCGAGCAGGTGTTTGCGCGCCTCGAAGTTCTGTGCCTCGACGGCTTTCTGCGCGTTCTCGATCCGGCGTGAGATCAGCTTGGACTCGATGGGTATGCCTTCGGTCATTCCGAGCCGGTACATCAACGCTTTCACGCGTTCGCCGCCAAACACGCGCAGGAGATCGTCCTCAAGCGAGAGGAAAAAGCGCGACGAGCCCGGATCGCCCTGGCGGCCGGCGCGCCCGCGAAGCTGATTGTCGATGCGGCGCGCTTCATGGCGCTCCGTGCCGAGGATGTGCAGGCCTCCGAGCGCAATCACTTCATCGTGTTCGGTGCGACACTGCGCGACGTACTGGTCGTAGATCGGTTTCCACTGATCGGCCGGCACCTGGAAGATTTTTCCTTCCTGCTGGAACAGGACCATGTTCGGCGCCGTGTTCCCGTTTGGGCTGTCTCCACCGATAACCGCCGGCGCCGCGATGTAGGGGATTGCTAGTTTTTCGCGCAAACAGTGGTCACGCGTCATCGCTTCAGGGTTGCCTCCAAGCAAGATGTCCGTGCCGCGGCCGGCCATATTCGTCGAAACCGTGACCGCTCCCTTGCGCCCCGCTTGCGCGATCACCTTTGCTTCCCGCTCGTGCTGCTTCGCGTTCAAGACCTGGTGCGGGATGCCCGCCTTTTTCAGAAGGTTCGCCAGGTGCTCCGATTTTTCGATCGAAATAGTGCCCACGAGCACGGGCTGGCCCAATTCGTGGATCTGACGGAGCCCGAAGGCGTGATTGCCGTCCTCCTGCAGAATGCCGTTGACCACAGCTTCGTATTTTTCCGTTGCCGTGCGGTAAACCACGTCTGGATTTTCCGCGCGGCGAAGCGTGCGATTCGTGGGAATCAGCGAAACGTCCAGCTTGTAAATCTTATTGAACTCGGTGGCTTCGGTTTCCGCCGTTCCGGTCATGCCGGAAAGTTTCTTGTACATCCGAAAGTAATTCTGGAACGTGATCGTGGCGAGCGTCTGGTTCTCGCGTTCGATTTTCACGCCTTCTTTGGCTTCGACGGCCTGGTGCAGGCCGTCCGACCAGCGCCGCCCGGGCATCTCGCGTCCGGTGAACTCGTCCACGATGATGACTTCGCCGTTCTTGACGACATACTCGACGTCGCGACGGTAGAGCGTGTGTGCGCGCAGGCCCTGGTAGACGTGGTGAATTGTTTCCATGTGTTCCGGGTCGTACATGTTGCCGAGTCCCAGCAACTTTTCGGTCTTGCTCACGCCTTCTTCGGTGAGCGTGGCGGTCCTGTGCTTTTCATCGACGGTGTAGTCGATATCCTGGATCAGTTTCGGAATGATCTTGTCGATGCGGTAGTACTTGTCGGTGGATTCCTCGGCCGGGCCGGAGATTATCAGTGGCGTGCGGGCTTCGTCGATCAGGATGGAGTCCACCTCGTCGACGATGCCAAAGTGGTGGCCGCGCTGGACGCATTCAACAAGGTCGAACTTCATGTTGTCGCGCAGATAGTCGAAGCCGAATTCGTTGTTCGTGCCGTAGGTGATGTCCGCGCCGTAGGCGGCGCGCCGCTCGACGTCGCTCAGGTCGTGGACGATCACGCCTACGGTCATTCCCAGCGAGCGGTAAATCGGGCTCATCCACTCCGCGTCGCGCCGCGCCAGGTAATCGTTCACCGTGACAATATGAACGCCGCGGCCGGTCAGCGCGTTCAGGACCGCGGGAAGCGTAGCCACGAGCGTCTTGCCTTCCCCCGTCTTCATCTCGGCGATCTTGCCCTCATGCAGCACAATGCCGCCGATCAACTGCACATCGAAGTGCCGCATGCTGAGCTTCCGGCGGCCTGCTTCGCGCACTAGAGCGAAGGCGGGCACCAGCGCCGGTTCGAGCGCCTCTTTGCATCGTTCCTTGAA
>JBGPXQ010000103.1:0-8320 GCA_041492805.1 Terriglobia bacterium
CGGTCTTCACCGTTCAGAACTTTCACGACGCCGGGGTGATCCAGCTTCTTGCCGATTTCTTCTTCGCGCTGAAACCGGTCGAAGAAAATCGGGTCGCCTTCCATTTCCGAATGCGGAACCTTGATGGCCACCGCGCGGCCCGTGCGCAGATCGGTCCCGCGAAAAATGGAGGCCATGCCGCTTCGGGCGGCCACGCCTTCGATGCGGTAGTGATCGATTTGGTCGCCGGCTTGGAGTGGAGTCATTTAGTAAAATAGGGTAGCAGTCAAGGAGCAGCAGCAAACCCGTGTCAGTGCAGCTTATACGGCCGTCCGCGATACATTCCCATGCGCTCGACGTCGCGCACGCGGATCAATTGAACGCTGATATTATCGCTTCCGTCCCGCTCATTGGCAAGCGCAACCAGTCTTTCCGCCGCCCCAGGCAGGTCCAATCCTTGGCTGCAGAGTGCGGCCATTTCCGAGGCTTCCACCGAGCCGTGCAAACCGTCCGAGCACTGTAGTAGAACGTCACCGGGAAACACCTGGTGGTCGCTGGCCTCCACATTCACAATCATCTCAGTACCGAGCGAACGGCTGAGGATATGCCGCGTCGAGCCCTCGCCCGCTTCCTGAGCAGAAACCAGTCCCAGGCGAATCTGCTCGTTGGCGACGGTGTGGTCACGCGTAATCTGCGCAGCCTTCCCATTGCGGATAAGATAACAACGCGAATCACCCACGTGGGCGACCGCCACTCGATCGAACCGCAATGCGCAAGCCACAATTGTCGTGGCCATGCCTGCGGAACCTCTGCCGCCGGCCACGGCAGTCTCTAAGACGTGCGCGTTGGCTTTCTGCACCAACCGGGGCAGCAATGCCGTATGTGATTCTCCACCCGCAGCCCCCAAGAACCCGGCGAGCATGCTTTCGATCGCGGCCCGCGATGCGACTTCGCCCATCTCATGCCCACCCACTCCATCCGCCAAGGCAAACAGCCATCCGTGAGAACGCACCTGCGCGGGAGTCGCAGGTGCCGCGCAACCAAAATAGTCTTCGTTATGGTCGCGGACTCGTCCAATATCGGTTCGTTCTACGAATTCTAGGTCAAGCATGACGCGAAGGGTGGAAAGTTGCCCCGAGTCGGGCCAGGAATTGTCCCGTCGGAGAGTGCTCCTCTCGGATTCTTCAAAACTTGCGGCCACCTCTGAAACAGAAATTCGGACAGGCAAAATCGCCTGTCCGAATTTCCGAGCCAATCGAGCTATCCCCATGATACACCCTAACTTCGACTGGTGACCAGCGTTGTCCGTCCTGCAGCCTTGCTGGCCCGCAGGAAGTAGATCCCTCCGTAAATGGCCCAGACGACAGCAATCCCTAAGGCCAGCAATGGCTCTTTCGCCGTCCCATAACCCATGAAAGGCCCGATGAGGTAAAACGCCATGCAGCCCAGGTTCGCAAGGACTCCGAACAAGGGTATGAGAAAGTGACGCAGGACGCTGAAGTTCGGATGGTTGTGGTAGGCAACCATGCAAATGATACAGCTCAGGCAGTAGAGGATGAATGTGCCAAAGTTGGACGCCAGCGTAATGGTGAGTAGTGAATTCGGCAGTGCCGCCATTTTGTCATGGGTTGTGTAGCCGAAGCTGGAGAAAAGTCCATGCGGCAATCCCTGGATCGCAGCGTCCTGAGGAGCACCTGCATCGCCGAACGCCATCGAAACCGCAATGCATCCGATGACGGCCGAAATGATCGCCAAAGTCCAGATGGCGCGATGCGGGCTGAGGTTCTTCGCATGGAGCATGCCAAAGTGTTCCGGCACTTCATTGTCTTTGCCCATGGCGTAAGTGACCCGAGCTCCGGTGTTTATGCACGAGAGCGTTGTGCCGATGAGCGCCAGAAATACTGTAACCGCCTGGATCAGCATGAACGTTCGTCCGTGTCCCTGGCCGAACAAGGCGTCGCCCACCATGATCATCATATCGCCGATGGGCGCCGCCGAGCCTGCCGCACTACTCATGGGATAGCCGCTATTTAAGAAGTAGTTGGCAGCGAAATACTCGAACAGGTAGCAAAAAGCCCCTTGAATCAGGAGTGAGAGAATGACCGCGATCGGGATGTCTCGTTTGGCATTCTTTGCCTCCCCGCCGAGTGCCGTACACGATTCGAATCCCACCAGAATCAGGATGGCAACAGTAGCCTGGACAAAAACAAACCCCCAATTGTGCACACCGATGACGGACCCTGGGCTGGCATGAGTCAGGAACGCGCCGCTGCTCGGATCCGTGGTCGGATAGCTTACATGGTAGGGCACAGGCTTGCCGTCAGCGCCGAGCTTTGGCTGCGGCACCATGTTGGCGTCGCGGACAATCACATCGGTTACTTGTCCGTTTACCGTTTGGCTCGCCGTGGCAAATTCGTACTTATAGGCTTCGCCGGAGGCCGAATCAAACTGCCAGGCTTCGCTCCCCGGCGGATGATTCATGCGGTAGCCCAGCGCCATAACCGAGAATACGATCAACGCGGAAATCTGAATGACGTTGATCGCGATGTTAACCCCCGTCGAACCGTTCACGCCTCTGTGAGCGATATAGGCTACTCCTAGGGCGAAAAGGATCGCGACCAATCCCATGAACACTGGACCGGGGTTGGAGGCGCTCATGGAGTTCGGCCAAAGCGTGCCGACGACATACCCAACGAAGATTCCCGTGACTCCGACCATCACGCCGGGGTAAATCCAGTAATAGAGATGCGAACCCCAGCCGACAATGAACTTCGAGAGCCGCGCATACTTCCAGGCCTTCTCATGGTTCAGGAACGACTGTTCCGCAAAGTAGTACGAGCTGCCAGGTCCCGGATATAGTTTCGAGAGCTCTGCATAAGCGACGGCAGTAGCCAGACAAAGCAGCAAGGCAATGAAAATGCCGAGCCACATCGCCCGCGCGGTCTGCCCCGTCGTCGCCTGGATATAGAACGTGAGCCAAAGGAAGGCGCCGGGGGCGATGAGCGCCATGGCGTTCATCGTCAACCCGGTCAATCCTAAGGTTGGTGTCATCTTAACTTCGCCAGTGTTTTCCGCCATGTAATCTCCTTTATGTTTTCTTTATTCTTTCCTTACGAACCCATTGGACGAAACTGATTCATGCCGAGGTCCCTGATACTAAGGGGAGCCTCGGGACTAGTAAAATGCAACATTTCGATGCCCGGAATCACCGTTTCGTATGGCTCGGAATCAATTTCTTCAATCCATGCTATCTGATCTTTGAGTTTGCCTTTCCTGCGGGCAGGCCCCAGACTGCATAAAGAAATCGTAAAGATTTCGTAATGGTATCGCAAAGTTCGTATCGTTGCAGTTAGTTTTGTCTTCGTCTTCCACGTCGAAACGAAGATCTGCACCGCGATCCTGCCGTGTTTTGGTTCTGCCGGACACAAAGTCGTGTCCACTTCTTAGTACATCGCGCTCCAGGATGAGCCGCTGAGTATTCCCTGAACTCCGCTGGACGGGCAGATCCTTTTGCCCCTGGCGAATGTCCACTCAATGGTCGTGGGATTTGTGTTTCTGCTGTTGTGGAGGAAGGTGCCGATGAATTGGCCGATGATGCTGGTTGAAGCGATCCTGGCAGGCTTTTTTGCCGTGGCTTGCCTTCGTGCGTGCGTGTCCGCGGCGCCAGAGAACAAACTTACCTTCGGCAATTTGCTCCGGTTCCCCGGGCGCATCGAAAGACTTCGCCGTTCGCGATGGCAGTGGGTTTCCATGGTGGCGTTGCTTCTAGTCATCCGGCTGCAAGCAGGGTTGCCTTTAGTCTTAGAGGCCATAGTCGCGGTGCAGTTTCTGATCTTTCTCGCGTTACCCACTAGGGCGGAAACGGCAGAGGAAGCACGAAGGAGAGGAAATGCGGCAGTTGTGGGAAGTCGCTGACTTCGTACGGGTCGTGCGCAGGCAACTGCGGTTCGGCGAGCTCTCTCGCGCTCCGTTGCGGCTGCTGCGCATGGAATTACGCGACGACACGGCTGAGTGTGACTGGATGGCACGCCCACCGGACATCTGGGACGCCAGCCTGCGCCGTCCAGCGAGAGATCGCAACGAATCGATGCAGGCACTGGTGGACGCAATATCCATGCGTAACCTGCTCTTCGACGCGCTCCCCAATATTGGGAGCGCCATCCTGCGGGCCTTTCGTCAACCCGCGTGCGAACCGCCTGAGTTGATCGTTCATGGCGCGGTTTCGAGGGAAGCGCCGGCCGTGCATCGGGTGAGTTCCCTCGTGATGCGAGCGAAGTTGTACGGGTTTTGTTTCTGTTTCGAGGACGGATTCTTGAGGCCACTGCAACTGGAAGAAAGAAATGAGGAATTGATCGCTTAGTGAGCGACCCTACCGGGTCAAGGAGGAATTGGAAATGGCAGCAAACAAATCTCAGGGAAGTTACTTCGGCTTATTTCTAGCTGGGTCAACTGTGCTCTGTGCTGGCATCGCGTATTTGGACAGCGGGACCGGCAAGGCGCTGTTGGCGCTCGGAGCGATAGCTCTGATCGGAAGCCTGTTCGGGTTTTTGGGGATCAAGCCGCTCGAGGGAAAAACAGCAATGAAGCCAGGCCCAGAGGGAATGAAACTGGTTGGCGCCGCTGTCGCCGTTCTCGGCTGGATTCTTACGCTGACGGGGATTCATATCACCGCCAGCACCGGCGGGCGCATCATTTTTGCCCTGCTGGGTATAGGGGTGAGCCTGGTCGGGGTCATCTTCATTTTGCCGGCAGCTTTCAACAAGAACGCAGTTTGGAAAGGGCAGTCAGGAGCGTCTGAACGCGCCAGTATGACGGCGGCAGCCAAAACTACTGTGGAGCATTCACGATGAAAACATTCCTTCGATGTAGTTGTCTTGTCATATGTATCCTTGTGCTGGGTCTGTCGTTGGGAGTCGTTGCCCGCGCTCAGACTCCGGCCCCAGCCCCGGCTGCAGCAGCACCTTCTGCCTCTGCTGCTGCCGCTGAATTAAAGGACGCCGCAAGCAAAGCGCCCGCAACGGCCGATTTGGCCAAGGGCGACCCAGGGGGCACGATCACCGGAACAATCAATGATGTCCCAGCGGCCGACTCAAAAGTTGGCTTAACTCTTCCGGACGTCGCCAACCAGGTCGGGCAGAACAAAATCGCTGTCAATTTTGTCTGGACACTCGTATGCGGCTTTCTCGTCATGTTCATGCAGGCTGGTTTCGCCATGGTCGAGTCGGGCTTGTGCCGGGTGAAGAACGCCAACCATACCTACATGATGAACTTCTTCGTTTATACATGCGGTCTGTTCGCTTACTGGATACTCGGTTTTGCCATCCAGATGGGCGGAGCAGCCGGCAACAGCAACCTGGGTGGCCTCCAGCCCCTGGCGTCAGAACATGCGATCACCCTGTTCGGCAAGACCTGGGGCCTGTTCGGCCAGAGCGGGTATTTTCTTGCCGGGCACACGTATGACGTGGGCGTCATGGTGATCTTCCTCTTCGAGATGGTATTCATGGACACAGCCCTAACAATCGTGACCGGTGCATGCGCCGAACGGTGGAAATTCCTCACCTTCGCCGTCTCTTCGGTCATCATGGGCGCACTCACGTATCCCCTGTTCGGGAACTGGGCCTGGGGCGCAGGATGGCTCTCGCAACTCGGAACAAACGCCGGTCTGGGCAAAGGCTATTGTGATTTCGCGGGCTCGGGCGTTGTTCACGCCGTCGGAGGAGTTACAGCGCTTGCCGTTTCGATGATCGTCGGCCCTCGAATCGGTAAGTTCAACCGCGATGGATCGAGCAACCCCATCATTGGACACGATATTTCGGCGGTATTGATCGGTTGCTTCATCCTCGCGTTCGGTTGGTTCGGGTTTAACCCCGGCAGCACGCTCGGCGCTTCGGCGAACGGCAATTTGCGCATCGGCACGATCGCCGTGGCTACGATGCTGGCCGGTTGCACGGGGACACTCGGCGCAATCATCTATATGTGGATGTTCAAGGGTAAACCTGACGCCTCGATGAGCGGCAACGGGCTGCTGGCCGGACTCGTGGCAATTACGGCGCCTAGCGGCTTCGTCAGCGCAACCAACGCTTGCATCATCGGCCTCATCGCCGGCGTGCTGGTTTGCGTGAGTGTGTCCTTCATCGAGAACTTCATGAAGGTTGACGACCCCGTCGGCGCCATCTCGGTCCACGGTGCGGGCGGCCTCTGGGGAGTTCTCTCCGTGGGGCTCTTCGCGGACGGCACGAGCAACTATGGCGGAAGCTGGAACGGCGTCACCGGTTCAGTCACGGGCTTGTTCTACGGAGATGCCAGCCAGCTTGCTGCTCAACTGATCGGTATCTCGACGCTGATCGGCTTCGTGTTCACCTTCAGCTTCGTTATCAATCTCATTCTTGAATATTTCATCGGGCATCGAGTTTCGGCGCAGACAGAGTTGGAAGGTCTCGATATTCCTGAGATGGGCCAACTCGGTTATCCCGAGTTCGTGTTCCGTCCGGAACCTGTAATGACAACAGCCTGACCGCCACAGGGCAATGGATTGGCAGGGCGCGCATCGCCGAGATGTCGCGCCTTGCCAATCCGATTTGCGAACTGACCACGGTGGCACGACAGCAGTGAATTCCAGAAGACGAGGTGAAACATCTTGGACACCGAAATCATTATGACGACAAGAGCAGAAGATACGAACTCCGGGAGCGGACTCTGCTTGGAGCCCGCCGGAAATTTGTCTGCGCCGGTAGCCTCATCGGTACTTGCACTCGTTCCAGCCAAAGCTCATGGCTTGCTGCTGCGAATGTTTGCGGATCCTCGCGTCCTTGCCAAAGAGGAGTGCGCCGGCCTCGTGAACGAATTGCGCGCATGTGTCGCGGCGCACCCGAAAATCTCGGAGCTGCGTGTTCTGTACGGAATGGCCCTTTGTGTAAACTTTGAAGTTCAAACCGCGATGGAGGAGTTCCGCGAAGGCGTGCGGCTCGCGCCGAATAGTTTCATCGCCCACCTGAAAATGGGCGAGCTGTGGATGCGCCTGCGAGTCTGCGAGAAAGCCAAAGAGCACACGCACCAGGCCGCCCTGCTGGTGCAGAATCTGGCGCAATCGGAATTGGCGCGCAGGCAGGTGGCGACGATTCGAACCATGATGCGGGAGGGAATCGAGCGGGGCGGCTATAGCTATATCAGTCCCTTGCACTGGGTAGGCCGTTTGCGCCGGCTGTGGACGCGTGATCGGAGTGAAGCCCTGGCCACGGCGGACATCAGATAGCGATGCAGCCAGCACTTCAGCTCGCGCTGCTAGTTGCCATCCTGCTCCCGGCTGGAAAGATCGGAGCCTCCCTATGCAGCCGATTCGGGATCCCGGCCATTCTGGCGGAATTGCTGATCGGTGTAGTGCTGGGTCCGGGCGCCTTCAATTTATTGCATTGGCATTTGTTTGAGGGAGGGCAGGCAACCGGGGCGCTCATGCTGCTCGCCCAACTGGGCGCTTTCCTCATGATGTTCATTGCAGGCGTCGAGACCGACGTCGACCGTATGCGCGAAGCAAGCGCGACCGCCTTCATCGTGGCGCTCTCGGGAGTCATTTGGCCGTTTCTGCTGGGAGCGGGCGTCGGGCATTTGTTCGGTCTTTCCTGGTCGACCTCTTGCTTCTTGGGCGGGGCGCTGACGGCGACCAGCGTCTCCATTTCCGCGCGAACCTTAATGGACGCGGGCAAGATGACCTCACCTGAAGCGACAGTGATTTTGGGTGCGGCGGTCATCGACGACGTGATGGGTTTGTTTGTCCTGGCGTTCCTCGCCGCATCGATCACTACTTCATCAAAGACCGAGGCTTTCGGCCTGGCAGCCACGGGAAGCGCCTGGTTGCAGCAAAGAGTGGCGCCGGCAGCCAGCCACCCGCTGTTGCTGCAGATGACCGCGATCAGCGTTTGCGTAACGGCGTTTTTCGTGGGCGGGTATTTGGCGGCAAGACGCTGGCTCGATCCATTGATTCTTCAGTTGCGCAAACTTACGTCCAACGAGGCGGTCCCAAGTTGCGTTTTGGCTCTGGTTTTGGTTTACGCGGTTTCGGCGGAGTGGTTGGGCAGTGTGGCTGGCATCACAGGCGCCTACTTGCTGGGGTATGTGTTCGCTGGATCCGAGTACAAGGCTGATGTCGAGCGCAGCTTCTACGCCCTTGGCCACGGCCTTCTCATTCCTCTGTTTTTTGTCTCGATTGGCCTCTCCAGCGATTATCGTGCTCTCTCGGGGCACTGGGCCCTGATGCTCGCAGTACTCTTGGTCGCAGTCATCGGCAAGCTGGTGGGTTGCGGATTTGCCGCGCTTGGCTCCGGCATGGACTGGGTGCGCAGTCTCC
>JBGPXQ010000068.1:0-10059 GCA_041492805.1 Terriglobia bacterium
CAGGCGACCCGAATCCGGCCGGTACAGAAGGTACAGCATCGGTATCAGCGCCGCTCCCGCGCCGATCGAAGTGAGCGTAACGCTGAAGCTTACGGCGAATCCTGCCGCGAAAGCGAGCGTGCGCTCGTGACGCTGCGCGAAACTCGTCATGCGCTCGAGGATGGCATGCCCGGAGGTGTTGGGAAAGAGCCGCGCGGCCAGCAGCGCAAACACGGCCAGCAGTGCCACTCCAATGGCCCGCCGCAGAAAGACGCTCTGCATTTGAGGGGATCGCACCTCCAAGCCTTCGAGCAGGAAAAAGCTCAGCAGCAGGCCCGTCGCCGCGCCCGGCAGCAGTTTTTTCAGAATGGAAAAATCAATCAGCCCTCTGCGGTAGAAACTGATGCTCGCGACGATCTTCGTGGCGAAAGCGAATGCCAGGCTGGTCCCCACGGCTTTCGCGGGTGCAAGCCCACCCACGAGGATGAGAAGGGGCGTCAGGACCGACCCGCTGCCGATTCCCGTCAAGCCGAGGAGCAATCCCACGCCCAGCCCGATGGCCGTGATCAGCAAGAGGCTCACTGCGACTTTCCACCGTGATCCGGCGTCGCCGCGCCACGATCCGGTTTCTGTCCTGACGGCTCGAAGATGCTGCGCCCTTTCATCGTATCTGGCGTGGCGATCCCGAACTCAGCGAGTATCGTCGGGGCGATATCCGTCAGAGCCGGGTGTTCCGCGTGGATCTTGTGATTGCTCAAGACCACACCCGGGACTTTCGTGAAATCTATACAGTGGTCGCCGCTCCAGGGTTGGGTGTTGTCTTCCATCACGTTCGCTGAGATGCCGCCCAGCACGCTGTCCCAGCCGACGCGATATCCGCGGTTGTACCCGACGATGAGGTCCGGTGCCTGTGACACGGCCGGCCCCGAGTAGACCTCGGCAGCACGGTCCACGCGCGTCACCACTTGTTGCTGGTCATGCGGGTCGCGCACGGCTAGGAGCCGCTCCGCAATCTCTCGCTGGAGCGCCTCGGCTTCGGCTCCCGGATTCACAATTCCGTTTTTTTCGCGTCCGCGCAGATTCACGTACAGCCCGTTAAGACCGAGCCCGTAGGCGCGCGACCGCGACCAGTCGGCGTCACGGAAGATGTCGCGGCCTTGCGGAGACGCTTCCGCGCGCAGCACCAGATAGCCATTCTCCACAAGCCAAGCGTTCAGGTTGAAGGATCGCCGGAACGGTGCAAAGCCATGGTCGGAGACCACGAGAACGGTAGTGTTTTCGTCCGCCGCCCGGAGCGCCTCACCCAGGATGCCGTCCATCTCGCGGTAGTAGTCTTCGAGCACCTGTCCGTGCTTCGCTGCGAGTTCCGGATCGAAGGCGGGAGACTGCGGATCAATCGCCCGCCAGAACATGTGCCCATTTAGATCGAGGCTCGAGAAGTAAAAGAAAAACAGCCCGGTGCGGAACCGCGCCAGTTCATGCTCGAAGAGGCGCCGCTGCTCCTGGAACACGATGCGCGCTTGTACCAGGTACTCGTCGTCACTCAGCAAACCGCTGGTGAGGGCTTTGGTGTCCTCCGCGATTCCCTGCGTATAGAAATAGCCGAGCTCGCGCGAGAGCTCACGCGCATATTTTTCGGGAGTGGAAAGCGGCAGTGCCGGATTCGAAGGGTCGATGTTGATCGGAGTCACGTAGAGCTCGAACTGAGGCCGGACTTGCTTCAGATAGAAGCGGCAGATCCCGGTGATGCTTTCCAAGCCTGGGATGAACTTGAACGTCAGTGGTACCCAGGGGCTCCATTCGTGCTCGCGAAGAATGAACTGGTGGTCCTGGATGGAGAATCGCGCGACAGGCTCGGAAGGGTCGCGAACAACGGTAAATGGAATGGTCAGTTCGGGGTTTTCCTTGAGAAGCGTATTCATGGGTCCATGCAGGTGCGCTTCAATGTGGTCACCCGCAACCTGTACCGGGTAAATAGCGCCGCCATTCACCGGCCCTAGGGAGAAAATCGGGTCGTCCGTGTGGAAGGAGAATGTGCCATACCCGCCGAGCAGATCTGGTGTGCCCATACCCGCGAATGTCTTGCCTCTGCTGGAGACGGGGGGAAAATTCGAAGGTAGACGGAAAACGGTCAGGGGAATTCCCCGCTCGTCCAGGTATTGCCAGAAAGCTTTGCCATGTCGCAAAAGCAACACCTCTCCCTCCGAGAGGGGAATTACCCAGCTCCCCAGCCGCAGGTTGTGCTTGGCCGGCTTTACCTGGGAAGTCGAGAAGTAGGGGGTCAGGGTGGCGGGATCGCGATGGATAAAATCAAAGATGCCATGACTCCCTGGGTTCATGCCGGTAATCAGATTGGCCCAGGCGACCGGGCTTTGCGGCGGAATGCTCGTCTGCAGAGGAAGAAAACCGCCGCGCGCGGCGAGCGCGGCAAAGTTGGGCATTTCCCCCTGGTCCATAAAACGCTGCAACAGTTGTGGATCCATACCGTCGATACCCAGAATGAGGAGCTTCCTTTTCTGTGCGGGAGACTCCGCGCGGTACTTGCGCGCCAGCGATAGACCCAGAAAGGTTCCGAGTAATCCGGTGACACCCAGTGCAACAATCCAAATGTAGAGTCGTTTCATCTTCTTCAGCGCTCATGGAGAGGACACTCGAGACGCAGCAAAAGGGAAGGTAAAGGCGCAATAACCGCGCGCCCTTCTACTCTTGAGTTCCACTGCCTGGAGTGCAGCCAGTATAACGGAGGGTCCAATCGAAGCCTCTCGACTCCCCCGCCGCGTTTGGTGACAAACCCCGAAGCTTGGTGTTATACCATTTCCATCGAGGCCATGCAGATGATATTCCTAGTCCGCGGATGGATCTACAGCATATCGAGACTAGTCCTGCCTCTGATCTTGGCGGTTTTTCTCTCCAGCGCGTTCGCTCAGATTCGTTCGACTCCGACGGATCGGGCGTTGAAGGAAGCTCAGCAGGCTTTCGAGCAGGGCGATTTTGCCGATGCGGTTCGCAGCTTCGAGCAGGTGCGGCGTGCAGCCCCAGAGACAAAAGAGGCGTGGCATGGCCTGGTCCTCTGTTACTTGCGCCTGGGAGACAAGCCCCGGGCCGTGGGGTTGGCGCGCGAGGCTGCTTCGCGGTGGCCCGACGACGGCGAGACGCGTCATGTGATCGGGTTCGCGTACTTTCAGAATGGACAGCTAGAGCCAGCCATTCAGGAACTTTTGCAAGCCACCCGGCTCATGCCGAACCGCTACGAACCACAATTGGATCTAGCTCTTGCCTATCTAAGCTCGAAACAATATCTTGCCGCCAGCGAATCGCTGGAAGTCGTGGTCCGGCTCAAACCGGAACTGCCTCTGCAGCATATCCTGCTCGGTCGCGCTTACCTGAATACCAATCGCACGATTCCCGCCATCCGTGAATTCAACAAGGCTCTCTCCCTCGATCCTAGAATTCCCCTCGGCCACTACCATCTTGGCTATGCGTACGAGAGCCTTGGACGCAATCCGGAGGCAATCGCGGAATTCCGGAAAGAACTGACGCTGCACCGGGACAATGCCGAAGTTTATTACCGGATGGGACGCGCCCTGTTGGACTCCGGCCAAACGCAGGAAGCCTCTGTCCACCTTCGCGAAGCCGTGCGGTTGGCCCCGGAGAATGCCGAGGCCCAGTACGCTTTGGGGAAAGCACTTCTGGAACTCGGCCGGCCGCTTGAATCCATCGAGGCGTTACGGAAGGCGGCTGCGCTGAACTCGGACGACCCGAGTCCGTTTTTTCTGCTGGCGCGCGCGTATGGCAAGGTGCAAAACCATGTGGAAGCCGCCAAAGCGTTGCAGCAGTTCGCGGAACTCAAGAAACGGCAGGGAGAAACGGGTGGCATGGCGTACCGGCCCAATTAGAATGCATTTCATTCTCCCTATGCGTCCCCGACCTATCTCACTCTCTTTGCTGCTCGTTTTGTTTCTATTATTTCCTGCCGTCGGGGTCCAAAGGGAGCAGCCTTCTGCGACGGCGTTCATGGATGTGACGCGCATCGCCGGCATCGACTTTCACCTAACCTGCGGCAGCCCACAAAAGCGCTATATCATGGAGGCGATGTGCGGCGGCGTCGCCTTTATCGACTACGACAACGACGGCTGGCCGGATATTTTCCTGGTCAACGGCGCGACCCTCGAAGATTTCGAAACGGACAAAAGCCCGGCGAGCAAGCTATATCACAACAACCATGACGGGACGTTTACCGACGTGTCGGAGAAGGCCGGCCTGGCACACCGGGACTGGTGTTTTGGGGCGGCTGTGGGGGATTACGACAACGACGGCTGGGACGACCTCTATGTAACCTGTCTTACGCGCTCTATCCTTTATAAGAATAATGGTGACGGAACGTTTCGCGACGTCACGGCGCAGGCGGGGGTCGGCAATCTGGGACGGTGGGGCACCAGCGCCGCGTTTGGAGATTATGACCGCGACGGCTATCTCGACCTGTACGTGGCAAATTACGTGGATCTCGACCTGAACAACCTTCCGAAATTCGGCAGTACGCTGTTTTGCCGGTACCGTGGAATTCCAGTTTCCTGCGGCCCGCGTGGTCTCGCGGGATCGCGCGACCGCCTTTACCATAATAACGGCGATAGCACTTTCACTGACGTGACCGAGAGGATGAATATCGACGCGGTCTCCCACTATGGCTTGGGCGTGATCTGGGCGGATTACGATGGCGATGGATGGCCGGATATTTACGTGGCCAACGATTCTTCACCGAGTCTGCTCTATCACAACAATGCGGGCAAATCGTTTACGGAAGTTGCGGTAACGGCCGGTGTGGCGTTCAGCGATGACGGCCGCGAACAGGCGGGGATGGGTGTGGATTTCGGCGACTACGATAACGATGGTCTTCCAGATCTGGTCAAGACGAATTTCTCTGACGATTCGAACAATCTCTATCACAATAACGGCGACGGCACGTTCGACGAGCGGGCTGGCGCGGCCGGCTTCGGCGCGGTCAGCGTTCCGTTTCTAGGGTTTGGCGTCCGTTTCCTCGACTACGACAACGATGGCTGGAAAGACATTTTTGTCGCCAATGGGCATGTGAATCCGCAAGTAGACGAACACGCATTCGGGATCACGTATGCGCAGCGAGCACTGGTATTCCATAACCTGCGAGATGGGCGGTTTGAGGAGGTGGGTCTGCGTGCGGGTCCCGCTATGGGGCAGCGCCGGGTCAGCCGAGGCTTGGCCGTCGCGGATATTAATAATGATGGCGCGCTCGCGGTTCTCATTTCCAACCTCGATGGCTCCCCCACGCTGCTGCGCAACGTCTCGAAGCCGCGCGGCCATTGGATCAACCTGAAGTTGATTGGAACGCGATCGAACCGGGACGCCTACGGCGCCCGGGTCGAAATTGTTGCCCGGGGCTTGAAACAAGTCGATGAGGTACGCGCCAATAGCAGCTATCTCTCCGCGAGTGATGCGCGGTTGCACTTCGGCCTGGGATCGGCTACGCGCGTCGATCGAGTTGTAATTCGCTGGCCCTCCGGACTGGTGGAAAAGCTGGGGAACCTGCCCGTGGACCGGGAAACGGTGATCCGGGAGGGGGCGGGGGAGGCTATGCTCTTCCAGCCCAGGCGATAGGATCACTTTCGTTCGAATTATAGGTGGAGAAGGACTGAGGATGGGCTTCGAGGGTCCGGAATCCCTAAACTAACATAAGAATGCACAAAGACAGGGTTTCCCTCGTTTCTTGAACTGTACGAGCTGTACTTTGACCGGACTATCCATAATTGCAGATACCTAATTCTTGGACGAGCATGGCGCAACATACCACTGAGCGAAAGAACATAAAATACTTATTGACAAGAGAGGGCTTAGTGAGAGATATAGGTCCACAACGGGGTGAAGGGTTGCCTGTAAGCACCGATAAGCGGGTTTATTTTGCACCAAAAATCTGCTCCACCACGTCCATCGCGGGGGTGACGCATGAATTCTGTTAATTCTTGTTTTGAGAACGCGGCGAAGTGTTTTCGCGGCGCGTCTGTGTGCAGTTTACTCATGTCCTTGATGTTTTTTGCATGGGCGGCAACGCCCGCCTATGCGCAGGTAACGAACGGTATTTTTGTGGGGACGGTTACGGATCCCCAGGGCGCGTCCGTGGGGTCAGCCGACGTGACCGTCGTAAACTTAGGCACGAACGCCACGATCAGCGTGAAATCGAATGCGGAGGGCGATTATCGAATTTCAGAGCTGCCCGTCGGGACCTATAAGTTTACGGTGACGGCCGCGGGATTCAAGAAAGCCGTGAAGGCCGGGCTGTATCTCGGAGCGGGAACAATCGAGCGCGTAGACTTCAAGCTGGTGCTCGGCCAGCAGTCAGAAACGGTCGTCGTGGAAGCCGGTTCGGTTCAGGTGCAGACCGAAGACTCGCGGTTGACGGAGACGATCGGGGCGGGACAGGTTGCGAACCTGCCGCTAAACGGCCGCAACGTCTTTGACCTCATTCAGCTTGCGCCCGGGGCGGTGAATGTGACTGGCGTTGACTTCGAGAACGGCCACAGCACGGTGGTCAACGGTCTGCGGCCGAACTTCAGCGGCTTCCTGATCAACGGTGCCTCGGATAAGGGGCTGAGCGGCGGCGTCAGCACTGTGCCGAACGCCGACATCGTCCAGGAATTCCAGGAATTGACGCTGAACATGTCCGCGCAATACGGCACGAGCGCCGGAGCGATTGTCAACGTGATCACCAAGTCCGGTTCGAACGACTTCCACGGCAGCATGTACGAATTTTTCCGCAACGACAAGCTGGACGCGAACGATTTCTTCTTCAACAAGTCGGGAACGGCAAAACCGCCGCTGCGCTTCAATCAGTTCGGCGGAGTTTCCACCGGCCGAATCTGGAGGGATCACCTCTTCTACACGGCGTCTTACCAAGGCGAGCGCTTCACGACTGCGCCACCGGCGACGCAGACCACGACCGAAACGCCTGAGTGGCGCCAAGCGATCGCCGGCGCGCGGCCTAATTCGGTTGCGAACCTGATCTATGGCAGTTTCCCCGCTTCGCAGCCCGGTATCCAGAACTCAACGACCCTGAACCAGTATGTTGGCGGTGGCGCTACCTATGCAACAGCTCCTGGTGATTTTACTTTCTGGCTTTGCCCGGATAACAGCACTCCGGCGATCGCTGCGCAAATGCAGTCGTTGCTCGGAGTGAATGCAACGGACCAGGCCAACGCGTCGGCCGCCGAATGCAATGCGTCCTTGCCGCTTACAGTGGGCTCACTGGCCTCGCGCGATATTCCCTTCCTGATGGACAACACGCTGAACTTTAAGTCGCAGGCACAAGGAAATCTGTTCAACGGCAATGAATGGTCCACGCGCATCGATTGGGTGATGAAAAATGACCGCGTCTCCGGGGAATTCTACTGGCAAAAGGCGACGGATCAGTTTGGGCCGGCCAATGTGAGCAGCGGCATCCACGGTTTTTCGAACCCACAGGAAATCTATTCACCGAGCTTCTCCGCGAACTGGGTTCACACGTTCAGTCCGAACTGGATTAACGAAGCACGGGCTGGATACCAGCGGAATCGCAACGATATTCGGACGTCCACCCCTGGCGTTCCATCCATCGCGTTCGACGATGGGTCAGCGGGATTTGGATCGTACAACGGCTACCCGCAATTCTTCAGCGAGAACGTTTATAGCTACGGGGACATGATGACCTTCACCCGCGGGAAGCACAGCATCAAGACGGGCGTGGACTTCCGGCGGAACCTGGAGAACAGCGATTTCAACGTCGCCCGGCCGTCCTACTACTTCTTCGATCAACTCTTCTTTGCGGTGGACGCTCCTTACGGTGAGGTGGCCGGCGTTGATCCCGGCTTCGTCTCTAACAGGCCAGCCGAATTGAAAAGCAACAATCGGCACTGGCGCAACCTGGAAATGGGAGCTTTTGTCCAGGATGACTGGAAGGTGCGCAAGAACCTGACCATCAATATCGGTCTCCGCTATGACCTGTACTCGCGGCATAAGGAACTAAATGGTCAGGTGACGACGTTTATCCCCGGACCGGGCTGCCAGACGGTAATTAACGGCGGCTGCTCGGATTGGATCAGCAACGCGAACATTCCGGCAGGACAGCCGGGTTGCGACACACCGGAGCAAATGGCCAAGTCCGTCCTGGCCGGAGTCTGCGGGCCGGGTGGCTTCGCGATCGCCAACTCTCTTGGCGGCTCGGATCACAACAACTTTGGGCCGCGCGCTGGCTTCGCCTGGGACCCCTGGAGCACCGGCAAGACTTCGATCCGCGGGGGATTCGGGATGGCGTATGAGGGCACACTGTATAACCCGCTCTCGAACTCCCGCTGGAACCCGCCGTTCTACTCGTTCAATCTGGAATTCACGCCATGGAGCGGCGCGTCGAGCGTCCCTCAAAGCGTGGTTTACGGACCTTCCGACTGCACAGGCGTAACAGTTGGGAATGCCTGCGCTACGACTACTACGGCACCGACCTTTACGGGGGCGGGAACGAACCCCGGCCAGGGGTCTGGTTTTCAAGACAATGGCAACATTATCGGATATTTTCCCGGGAACCCGAACACGGCATTCCTGACGGGAATTGTCTACCCGCAGGGCATCAAGGATCCCTACGTGTTCAGCTACTACTTTGGGGTGCAGAGGGAAATTCTTCCGAAAACAGTTCTTGAAGTGAATTACGTAGGCACACAGGCAAACAAGCTCTTCCGAGCGGAAAACGTGAACCGCCTGCCGGGCATTCGTCTTGCCGCCGGAACTACCGCGGTGGACCAGTTCGGCCGGACTCTTACCGGGCTAGGGCGGAGCGTTTTGAACCCCAATTACGGCACTCTGCGCGTATGGGAAAACGTCAGCAAGTCGTGGTACAACTCCTTGCAGGTCAAGGTGACTCACCAGGCGACTCGCGGACTGATGTTCAATCTTAACTACGCGTGGAGCCACTCGATTGATACCGGCTCGACCTGGCACAGCGGTGCGACGAGTGCGAACGGTGCTGCCGGCGGCGATGGTTACTCTTCCGACGTTACCAAGCCCGAACTCGATCGCGGCAATTCCATCTTCGACATCCGGCACCGGATGAGCTTCAACTATGTCTACGAGATTCCGTACAGGAAGGACCAGAGGGGTTTCATCGGACACGTTCTGGGTGGCTGGCAGTACCAGGGTATCTGGTCATTCCAGTCGGGCGCCCATTTCAGTCCGTTCTGCGGCGCCGGCGGTGGATGCGATTTCAACCGGGACGGCGTGCGGAACGACCGGCCGGACGCTCCCAATGGAAACAGTCTCAGCATCAGCCGGGAACAATGGGCCAACGGGTGGTTCAATGTTCCGGGAGCGGCTTTCGGATGCGGAATCGGCACTGGGGGAGGCTCGACGTGCAATGACGGATCAACGCCGATGTTTGCGGTGCCGTGCCTGGCCTGCAATGGCAACCTGGGCCGGAACACGTTCGTGGGACCCGGGCAATGGGGTACTGACCAATCGCTTTTCAAGAACATCAAAGCCACCGAAAGGACCAGTTTCCAGTTCCGGGTGGAGGTATTCAACGCGTTCAACCATGCCAACTTCACGCTGCCGAACAGCGCCACGGGCGGCAACCGCTCGAATCGATTGAACTCCGGCACTTTCGGAAGCGCAGGCATCTTCGGGAAGGCGAACAGCACGCTGGGAGCGCGCCAGATACAGTTGGCCCTGAAGTTCATCTTCTAACCAGAAACCAACAGATCCGAAAGGGCCTGGGTCAAGTGGCCCGGGCCTTTTCGCATTTACGGTGGAAAAACCTGCTGAACGAGGCTGTGGCGTGCTAGGTTCTCTTGCGGGTGGATTTTATGTTGTCACGCAGTCATGCGGCGTCCCTTGGGAAGGGCATAGTTCTGCTTGGCTTTCTTTTTGCGTGCGGCGGAGCGCGCGGACAGGAACTCGGCAATATCGCCGGGCAGATTCGAATGCAGAACGCGAGCCTTCCGCCGCAGCAAATTATGGTGACGCTCGAAGGACGCGGGGCCATCATCAACACCGCCTATTGTGATAACGAGGGCCGCTTCGGGTTCTATAATC
>JBGPXQ010000092.1:0-8790 GCA_041492805.1 Terriglobia bacterium
CAACCGGATTCTCGCGTCCCAGGCATCTTGAAGCTCCCGGTTCGGATTCTGCAGTTGCTTCCACATACTCGGACTCTTTGTTTGGATCGTGCTGACGAACCGTTGAGCTTTCTCCGGCACCTTGAGTTCCGGGTGCATGGCGGCCAGCAAGAGAACATGCACCTTGACCTTAGTCAACTCCGGGGCCTGCTGGTCCATCGACCAGTGAGTTCCCAGGAAGATCACGACGTTGAGCGCGATGAGGCCGATGGTGATGACCGGCCAGCGGCGCCCTTGCATGTTTTCATGACGCAGTGGGATCAGCATACCGACGCCTCCATCGCAAAGTAGAAACGGAGTTGATTCCGCACGATCCTTCAATTGTTAGGGAGATTGGCCGTTCCCTGGACCAATATTTCTGAGGTTCATTGGGAATCAGTTACAGCTTACGGTTTGGACACCATTGCCAGCGGCGCGCTGCGGGGAAACCTGTTCCGGAATGCCCTGCGCAAGAATGACAATTGCAGGCGATCCGTCAAATGTCTATAGATGCTGTTTTTCTAACCAGCTAAGTCACTGATTCTATAGGGTACAAGCCAGGTTCGGTGCCTGGCTCCAGCCATGATTCGTTCATGGTCCACTCGTCAGTGATCCATTTTCATCCCGCTCATTTCTTGTCCGGAGTGGCCCATCGAGACAGCCGGCCGACTTCCAGTTTCTTCTGCGATAAAGTGGCTGAAAGGGAAGGTAAAAACTTCAGGTCTCGCATTTGGCACCATACCCGGCAGATGCAATGACAGAGTGAGAGTCACGGGAAGTTTTAGATCTTTCCCCAGCGAAGCCTCCAGCGTCCGCCCGTCTTTCCCCACGACCAGCGGTACTCTGGGGGCATCGGCGGATTCCCCCACCTGCACCGTTCCGCTGGCCTGATTAACCTTAGCGGCGGACAAGGGCTTTGTGTACGCATCGTATAGGTAGACTCTGAACAATCGAGATGGGAGTAGCACGCCTTCCAAGTGGTGTTTGTTGTCCAAAGCCATGAAGAAGACTCCGCCGTGCTGGGGGATGTGATTCGCATGCGGTTTTTGTTGGGATGTACCATGCGGCGATTCCGCTGCTAGCAACACAAGGCCACACATTAATATGATGATGAAATAAGATACACTTGCAGACAGTTTTCTCATCGCGCACAGCCTCCGTTGCGGTCCATCTAATTCAGGTTGCTCTTACTTGACCGCACTTTACTGTGTCAGCCGACACGATGCCGAGTGATCTAGGTCACACAATATCGAGAACGCACCATTTTCTTGTTCCCTGTCAACTCGCTGCGGTTAGCGTGTCGCAGGCTGTCTTGATACAGGAGGCGGCGTTACCACGGCCTCAAATCTCCGGATCATGCAGTCGCGCGGAATTCGCCAAATGGAACGCGGGGCGTTTGTCAGATCGTTGCAGGTTTCGGGGGAGAGTATACACAACCAATGCTTGGAAAATCACCGACCCTCGCCAAAATTGCGGCGAGCAGGATCGCTCATATCGTTTAGGATGGACAAGTCAAATGATCAAACGTCCTGACACAATGCTAGCGTATCAATGAGTCATGGAATAGATGATGTAGTTGATCCCTACCCGATAGGCAAGCGAGGTGTAGCGCTCCGGATAGCGTGGACTGTCGGCCCACTCCCAGGCATCGCCTAGATCCATGTTGTGGCAAATCGCCACCATGATGCGGCCGGAATCGTCGCGAATGCCGCGCCACTTTGCTTCATAGCCGTCCCTCTCATAGATTCTGCCGGTATAGAGGAACTGGGCGCCGGGCACTTGAAAGCGCTCGTCCAAGTCATAAAGTGTGTGAAAAATTTCTTCTTTGTTATTGAGGTCCTCGATGGGACGGTCGGGGAAAACCTTGCGAATTCCATTCAGAAAGACGCTCCATTCACAGGTGCCGTGGAAGTCGTCGACCATCAGAAAGCCGCCCCTGAGCAGATACTGGCGCATGCGGCTGGCTTGGTCTTGCGTAAAGTCCCAACTCCCAACTTCGACAGCATAAATCCACGGCCAGTTAAATAGCTCGTCACTGTTAGGGTCAACCACCTGCTCGACAGACCGTGTGTCAAGGCGCGTAAGACGCCGAACGCCCCGGGAAAACTGCCGGTCGGCTTTTGGAGCGTCCACGGTCCACCTCGACCAGCCACCGCGGAAACAACCTCCGCCCGAATATCCGTCATAGTGAAGCCGCACGAACGCCCACTCCGTCTTGTCACGCGGGTCGATTTCGAGAGCAACGGGACCGTCTTCGCCGTAAGTGAACCTTTGGAACATGGATCCCTGATATGCAGGGCGTCCCAGGGCGAGAAGGCCGCTGCCGAGACCCAAGAAAAGAAACATTGCCCCAACTCGAGGAAGCAGTTTCATCAACTCACTCCGAACGGATAGCAATAATACCCTCCCATTTCTGATTACCTCTGATTATCAGCCTGATTGCCCTGGTCATTCAATCTCAGTTCTCAGCAGAAACACGCTACCAGATGACCGGGCGCCGAGGTTGTGTCGGACGAGCGGTTGGTGCGAGAATGTCAACCACTCTTGGTTTGAAATCGTCATCGAAGTCGAATACCTGGCCGATTGGGGGAGGAAGCCATGAAATATCTGCTTTCGTCAGTCGTCGTGGCACTTATCCTGGGCAGTTCGTGCAGCGCCCGTGCCCAGACCGAAGTCACTCTCGTAGCGCCCGGCGGCATCAGGGCAGCGATAGAGCAGCTGATCCCGGGCTTCGAACGCAAGACGGGCTACAAGGTCAAGGCGACATTCGGCTCCGGCGGCGGAACCAAGAAGCAGGTCATACAGGGCGACGCTTTCGACGTGCCGGTCGTGCAGCCGCCCCTCCCCGAAGTGCTCGCCTCGGGCAACGTCGTCGCCAGCACCGAAACGCCGCTTGCAAGCGTTGCCGTGGGCGTTGCTGTGCGAAAGGGCGCTCCCAAGCCTGACATCTCGACACCCGAAGCGGTCAAAAAGATGCTGCTCGCGGCGAATTCTATCTCCTATCCGGATGCGGCGGGTGGGGCGGCCGCCGGTGTCAGCTTCGACGCAACGCTCAAGAAGCTCGGCATCGCCGAACAAATGCAGCCGAAGATCAAGCGCGCCCAGGGCGGCGCAGGTGCAATGGCCATGGCCGCCAAGGGCGAGGTCGAGATCGGCCTGACCTTCCTCAGCGAAATGAGCGAACCCGGCATCGACGTGGTAGGACCTCTACCGCGGGAGATTTCGACTCCGACTACCTTGGTGGGCTTCGTGTCCACACATGCGAAAGACCCCGTAGCCGCCAAGGCGCTCTTGGACTACCTTTCGTCGCCCGAGGCAGCGGCGGTTTACAAGGCACAGGGAATGCAGCCGGGCCGCTGAGCTGTAGCGCAGAGCGTCCAAAAAGAACTAATCCGCATATCTCACGAGTGTTTGATGGATCGGCTCTGGGATGTGAGCTCGATGCGTCGAATTGCGCTGCAATGTGAGTAGGCTTTCCCACGACCCACGTTAGATTGACACAACCCACGGGGCGCGGGTATCATCCCCTCAGTGCGGCCCTTGGGTGGGATGCCGCATTTCCTTCCTTGCACTTGTCCCGTGACTGGGAAGATTCCCCTGGAGTTACTCCAGGGAGCAGGGCTGGACCTCCTGGAGGCCGCAAGATGTTTTCCGAAAACGAAAACCCCGGCACGGAAATTTCCGCCGGACAATCCGCTACCGCCGCCACATCGGCGCCAGAGGCCATAATTCCAACTGGAGTGACAGAGGAAGCGCTTCCGGCTGCGGCTGAAGCTCAAGATGCATCTGCAACTGCAACTA
This sequence comes from Terriglobia bacterium, assembly GCA_041492805.1. GTDB lineage: Bacteria > Acidobacteriota > Terriglobia > Acidiferrales > UBA7541 > Palsa-360. The sequence continues at coordinate 3,820 of JBGPXQ010000092.1, forward strand.
CCGCACCGGCCGCTGCGGAGCCAGTCGCTGTAACCGCGGCTCCTGTTGAGACTGTTGCGGAGCCGGACGCCCCTGTGGTGGTGGTGCATTCCGACGCGAGCGCCGTGGCGGATTCCGGGGAGTCTTCCACCGAATCGACCGCAGAGATGGAACAGCTCATGGAGCAGTACGCCGCGCCGCATCAGGCGCCGGCGGAAGGCGAAATTGAATCCGGTCAGGTCGTGGCTGTGCTCGACCTCGGCGTGGTCGTGAACTTGGGCGGCAAGACCGAGGGGCTGATCCCTGCGCAGGAGTTCGCTGAATTGGATGGGCCGTTCCCATTGCAGGCCGGGGAACCAGTTGAGGTCCAGCGCACGGGCGATCGCAAGGATGGGTACGTATTGCTGTCGTACCAGCGTGTACGCCGCCGCCGCATCTGGGGCAAGATTGAAGAAGCCTACCGCAACAAGACAGACATCGCTGGAAAAGTCGTGGATCACATCAAGGGCGGGCTGGTAGTGGACATCGGCGTACGCGCATTTTTACCGGCGTCGCAGGCCGATATGCACCCGGTGCGCGACCTCGACGGGTGGAAGGATCGCGAACTCACCGTCCGCGTACTGAAGATGAACCGCAAACGCGGAAACGTCGTAGTCAGCCGGCGGGCGATCCTCGACGAACAGGTGCAGGCGCAGCGGCAGGCCATGCTGGACTCGATGGCTGAGGGACAAATCGTCCGCGGCGTGGTGAAGAATGTTACCGGCTATGGCGCGTTCGTCGACCTGGGCGGCATCGACGGCCTTTTGCACATCACGGACATGTCCTGGGGCCGCGTCGCGAGCCCGCTTGACGCCGTGCGTCCGGGCGAAGAAGTCGAAGTCAAGATCCTGAAGTACGACCGCGAAAAGGGGCGCATATCGCTCGGACGCAAGCAACTCCTGCCCGATCCCTGGGCGTCGGTGGTGGAGCGCTACTCGGTCGGCACGAAACTCACCGGCAAGATTATGGGGCTGACGGACTATGGCGCGTTCGTGGAACTCGAGCCGGGCATCGAGGGCCTGGTGCACGTCAGTGAAATGAGCTGGTCGAAGCGCAAGCAGCATCCTTCGAAGATCGTGAAAGTCGGAGACGATGTCGAGGTCGCCGTGCTGGGCGTCGATTCGAACGAACGGCGAATTTCGCTGGGGATGAAGCAGGCGCAGCCAGACCCGTGGCAGCAACTCGCTGAGAAGTATCCGGTCGGCAGCGTGGTCAGCGGGCGCATCCGGAATCTCACCGAATTCGGGGCGTTCCTGGAAATCGAGGAAGGTTTCGACGGCCTGATCCACGTCAGCGACATTTCCTGGACCGGGCGCGTAAAAAATCCGGCCGATGTTTACAAGAAGGGCGACGCGGTCGAAGCAAAAGTGCTGAAGATCGACCAGGCGTCGCGCCGCGTGTCCCTCGGCGTCAAACAGGTGAACGACATCTGGTCGACTTGGTTTGAGAAGCACAAGGTCGGCGATCTGATTCGCGGGCGGGTGTCGCGCGTCACGACGTTTGGCGCATTTGTCGAGATTGCGGACGGGATCGAAGGCCTCTGCCACATTTCCGAGATTGACGAGCGGCGCAACAAGGGCGATAAGCCGCAGACTGCGGGACCGGGTCCGCGCGTACGCCCTGGCGGCCTGCTCGATCCCGGCCGCGAATACGAATTCAAGATCGTGAAAATCAGCCCGGACCAGCACAAGATCGGGCTGAGCTACCGTGGCGCGCAAAAACAGGCGGAACGCCGTGACATGGAGGATTACCGGTCGACGAAATCTTCGGCGAAAGCCACGATTGGCGATGCCATAATGGCGAAGCGTTCCTTGTAGACGCTCCGGTGTTCCCCTGCCCCCTGCCGGGGCAGTAAATATTATTTCCCTTCACGCTCGTTTGGTGATATGGAAATGCCAGCAAAGGCGGCTCGCTCGGGGATGTGTTTCCTGCGGGCGAGTGGCGCGCCTGTATGGCGCGAATCACCGGAGCACCTACGGGTGCAATTCAAAATTCCGCGGAGTATAAATCGATGAACGATTCCACCGTGACAAAAGCGGATCTAGTTGAAGAAGTTGTCCGCGTCACAGAACTTGGACGCAAAGAATCCGAAGCTATTGTCGAAACGATTTTCGAGAGCATCATCGGCGCGCTGCAGGGCGGGGACCGCATCGAGATCCGCGGCTTCGGCAGTTTTCGCACGCGCCAGCGCCGCGGGCGGACAGGACGTAACCCGAAAACGGGCGCGAAGGTGGAAGTGCCGCCCAAACGCATCCCGTTCTTTAAACCCAGCAAGGAGCTGAAAGATCACGTCAATGGCGGTGCGCCAGCCTCCCCAAGCGCAGGCTCTGCACCGGTCGCGCCGCAGGGCTGAAGACTCATCCGGCAACCGTCGTCCGCAGTGAGTGGCCACCATCCCTTATGGATTACATTTGGACGCCCTGGCGCTACCGCTATATCGCCGAAGCTGGGAAAATTTCCGGCTGCATCTTCTGTGATGCTCCGGCTGCCAACCGGGACGAGGAAACGCACATCGTCCTGCGCGGAGTGAAAAACTACGTCATCCTGAACCTCTACCCCTATACGTCGGGACACGTCATGATTGTCCCGTACGCGCATACCGCCGATTTCGCAAGACTGGATTCCGAAACATCCACTGAGATCATGCAGCTTGCACAACGGATGCAATCTGCGCTCGATACGGTCTACCACCCGGAAGGCTATAATCTCGGCATGAATCTCGGCCGCTCGGCCGGCGCGGGCATCGCCGATCATCTGCATCTGCACCTGCTGCCGCGGTGGGCAGGCGACACAAATTTTATGACTTCAATCGGCGAAACGCGCCTCGAACCGGAAGAGATCACCACGACATATGAGAGACTCCGCCGGGCGCTGAGTTCGTGATTTCCTCGCCCCAGACTTTTGGGATCGCTTGCGCCGCGCGCTAGAATTCTTCACGATCTGCGGCGCGCATCCGCCGCAATCGTTCCTCGGAGCGACCCGTTGAACCTCGAGCTGAATGAAGAACAGAAGCTGCTGCAGCGCACGGTGCGGGAATTCGCCGAAAATGAAGTGAAGCCACTGGCGCGCGAGATCGATGAGACCGGCGATTTCCCCCGCGAAACGTTCCGCAAGGCGGCTGAACTGGGCCTGACTGCAGTAGCGTTGCCGGAATCCGAAGGCGGCGCGGGTTTCGACCACATCGCGTACTCCATAGTCATCGAAGAAATTTCCCGCGTCTGCGCTTCCACCGGCGTGATTCTCTCGGTGCAAAACTCGTTGTACTGCGATCCGATTCACCGGTTCGGTACTGATGAGCAGAAAAAACAATTCCTCTTGCCATTCGCGCGCGGCGAAAAAATCGGCTGCTACGCCCTGACCGAACCGCAGGCGGGCTCGAACGCGGCGGCGCTTGCAACCAAAGCGGTGCGCAAGGGCGACCGCTACGTCATCAACGGCGCCAAGGCGTGGATCACCAACGGTGGCGTGGCCGACGCGGCAATCATCTATGTGAATACCGACCCGGCGAAAGGAGAAAAAGGGATCACGGCGCTGCTGGTCGAACGCGGCGCCCCTGGATTCAAAGTTGGCAAGGAAGAAAAGAAGCTCGGCATCCATGCCACGGCGTGCACGGAACTGTCGTTCACGGATTGCGAAGTGCCGGCCAGCAACCGCATCGGAAACGAAGGCGAAGGGTACAAGGTTGCGCTCTCGACGCTCGATGGCGGGCGCATCGGCATCGCCGCGCAGGCCACAGGTATCGCGCAGGGCGCGTTCGAGCAGGCGCTGGCATACGCCCAGCAGCGGCAGGCCTTCGGCCACCCCATCGCGGACTTTCAGGCGATTCAGTTCATGCTCGCCGACATGGCCACCGAGATCGATGCGGCACGCCTGCTGGTGCGCAAGGCAGCATGGAAACAGGACACCGGCGCGCGCTTTACCATGGAGGCTTCGATTGCGAAGCTATTCGCTTCGGAGTTGGCCACGCGCGTCACGCATAAGGCCATGCAGATTCACGGCGGCTACGGCTACAGCCGCGAGTATCCGGTCGAACGCATGTACCGCGACGCGCGCATTACGGAAATCTATGAGGGAACCAGCGAAATCCAGCGGCTGGTGATCGCTGCGTGGGTGTTGAAGACGTACTGAACTTTCCAGTTGAGAGTCGAAAGTAAGACCTTGCTCCCGGCAAATGGGAACCCGATTCAAGCTCGTCCTTAAATCTTTCGCCCTTCAACTTTTGCCTTTCGACTCCGTCCGCTGCATCGTATTCTTTCCACGAGATAAGGATCACGACTCACGAGGCACGCTTCCCGCATGAAAGAACTTGATTCGAGCGTCGAATTTGACGCCACCCATGACAGCGAATTTTTCGGTTCGCTACCCGCGCGGCCTGCTGTGTTTGCCGTCGAACCGCGCGAGGAACTGACCGGCGCGCAGCCCTACCTGCTGCGCACGGCAAATCTGCGGCAGCGCCTCGCGAGGCTGCTCGGCCCGCCCGAGGCTGCCTCGAAGCGGCTGAACTTGCGGGATTTTGCCGCTCGTGTCAGCTACCGCGTCATCGGTTCTCCGTTCGAATTGAGTTTTCTTCACTGGAAGCACGCGCAACGACTTTGGCCTGCGGCGTATCGCGAGCGGTTGCGGCTGCGCCCGCCCGCCGTGCTCAAGGTCAGCCTGGCGAACGCTTATCCTCGCTGCTATGCCACGCGGCGCATCAGCGCGAGCGGTTCCTATTTCGGCCCGTTCCCGTCGCGCCGCGCAGCGGATGCGTTTGCCTCCGGATTTCTCGACCTGTTCAAGATCCGCCGCTGCCAGATCAAGATTCGGCGCGATCCGGCCTACCCCGGCTGCATGTACTCGGAGATGAAGATGTGCCTTGCGCCGTGCTTTGCGGGATGCACGAAGGAGGATTACGACGCCGAAGTGGGCCGCGTGGCCGCGTTTCTGGCGACGAGCGGCGCGTCACTCACCGCG
>JBGPXQ010000048.1:0-11536 GCA_041492805.1 Terriglobia bacterium
ATCGTGACACCCTCGGGCCCGTTGCCGGTAGGATAGTCGGTTTTCGGATCAAACGTGCCGTTGGCCTTCCCGAGCGAGCCCTTCCCGAGCAGGATGGAAACCGTGTTGTCCGAATTGTTGGTCACCGCAAGGTCCGAGAAACCGTCCGCGTTGAAGTCGGCGGATGCGATCGCCACTGGCGCCACGCCCACGCCATAATCCGTCTTTGTTCCAAACGTTCCATCTTGTGTTTGCGTGCCAGGCGTTTTGTTGCCGAGCAGGATCGATACCGTGCCGGGGGTCGCGCCGTCGCCGTGGCTGACGACGGCAAGGTCTGGCTGTCCGTCACCATCGAAGTCCTGGGCCACCAGAGCGACCGGATCGGTCCCTGTCGCGTAGGTCACAGGAGCGGCAAAATTTCCATGGCCATCACCAAGCAGGATCGCCACCTTATTGACGCCTGCACCTGAATCTGTCACGGCGATATCCACGTTGCCATCGTCGTTGAAATCGCCCATGGCAATCGCCGAAGGCGATGTGCCGACCGTAATCGGGGTAGGCGTTCCGAACGTGCCGTCACCGGCGCCGAGAAAAATCGAGATCGTGCCGTCGCCGTGATTGGCGACGACCAGATCCTGGTGTCCGTCCTTATTGAAATCGGCGGTTGCCAGCGCGACCGGGGCGTTGCCCGCTCTGTAATCTTTCCGGGGCAGCAGGCCGGAAAGGATTCCTGCCGCAAGCGCCGTCGTCGATGAGGTGAGGCTGGACGAAAGCAATCCCAATGAAATCGGAAAGCGGTCGCCGACAAAAAAAGTGGCTGCTTTTCCATCCTGCGCGCGCAGCAGGATGCGCCGCGCGCTGCGCACCACGTTGAGTGTCTGGCCAAAATTCGCACTGGCGCCTGGCACCGTCGCGAGAAATATCGTCTTGCCGCCCCCCAACGCGATCAGTGGCGGCAGCACGGATCCCAACCCGCTTGCTGCCGCTCCCAGCGCGCTGCTGCTGCCGAAGATGCTTTGCAGAAGTTGATTCAGCGTCCCGTTGTTCTGCGCCTGCTGGAGCTGCCGGATTGCTTCCTGGCTGAGCGTAAATACTTTCGCAGATGCCGGCGGCGTAATACCCAATTGATGCGCGGCATCGCGGTCTACCTGGAGGATTTCAATTTCGAGCATCATTTCGCCATGCGGCTGCTCGATTTGTTCGAGGACAGCTTGTGCCAGCGCGACGTTCTCTTCGGTGCTTCGCACCGTAAGAGTTCGCGCGGCTGTGTCGAGTTGCGTCCGCGTAATCCCGGTCATTTCGCGGATCATCCGGACGGTTTCGTTCATTTCATCCGTCGTTACCGAAGCAGGGAGGACCAGGCTCTTTTCGACTTCGAGGGCGTACTCCCGCACTTTCTGGACGCTATCGTCGGTGACGAACAGAGTATGTTGATCCACAACGCGCGTGAACGTCCGCGTCTGACGCGACAGAACCATCAAGGCTGTTTCGAAGTCCACTTTCGGAGCGCGGAAACGTAGGGAGCGGTCGGATAAGTCCCCGTCAAATGCTATCGTCACACCGAATTGCCGCCCCACCTCTTCATAGGCGCCTCGTGTCGTGCCCCGGAAATCGAAGTCCCGCGTTCCCGGCTTGGGATTGAGGCGCGGCAGACCGGCGATTCTTGGCCCCTTCTCCGGCGTCACGCTGATGGAATCCGGAGCCAGCTCCGCCAGACGCTCACGTGCAATCGCGTAATTTGGATCGATTTCAAGAGCGTGCATGAGTTGTTCGCGCGCGCCGGCGGCGTCTCCAGCAAGCGCCCGCCGTTCGGCAAGATCGGCAAGTCCTTGGATCACCTGGAAGCGGGCGTGTTCCTTCAACAGCGGGTATTCCTTGTTCGCCGGAGCGTAAGTGGCGGCTTCGGAAAATGCGGTGTAAGCCGCCTGCCAATCGCCGGCTTGCTCCGCACGGCGTCCTGCCTGATAGGCGCTCTGCGCACGATTCTTATCGGGTCGAGCGGGAGAGGCTTCGGTTGTCTTGGCCTTGGGAACAACTGAGGGGGTCGACGCAGCGCCGCCGGGTGATTGTGGGCTCGCGGAAGCCACCACGAGTAAGGCCGTAAGAGTCAGAGACAAAACAGGCTTAACCGCGATTGCCGGGAGGCGGTTGGCCCGAGCAAGCAGGAATCGGGGTCGTGAGTGAGGCGTAGCCATCCCCATCTAGATGCTTATTCTACCTTTAGCGGTCGCCGGGCGGCAAAATCCTTGACGTTCCGTTGCGGGGCGTGTACACTGGAACTTGTAGTTGCTACTCAGTTGCAACTGGATGCGCGCCCCTACGGGCCCCACAAAGGACACGCCGTTTGCTTTCCTCATTTCTGATCGCTCTTCGCGAAGGCGTCGAAGCCGCTCTGGTCGTCGGCATTGTACTCGTCTATCTGAATCGTACCGGGCGCGCGGCTCTGGTGCGCTGGGTCTGGGGAGGTGTAGCGGCGGCAGCTGCCTCCAGTCTCGCCGTCGCCATCGCGCTGGAACGGTGGCAGATTAGCGAGGATGGATTTGAAGGTCTGCTGCTGCTCATTGCATCGCTTTTCGTCGTCACGATGATTTTCTGGATGAACCGTGTGGCGCGCCATCTTAAAAAGGAAATCGAGCAACGTGTAGAGGTCTATGCGGGAAAGAGCACGTCCGCCGCGGGCATTGGCCTGGCCACATTTGTCTTCCTCATGGTGCTCAGGGAGGGGGCCGAGCTGGCGTTAATCCTGCGCGCCGTGGAGCTTTCGAGCGAAGGGCTCGCGGTGTGGATTGGCACGAGCCTGGGTCTGGGCGTGGCGATAGCGGTTGGATGGTTCTTTTTCCAGGGGACGTTGAAAATCTCCCTCGGAAAGTTCTTCGCGGCCACAAGCACGATTCTCATTCTTGTAGCCATTCAGCTCGCGCTGACCGGCATTCATGAAATGAGCGAGGCGATGTGGCTGCCGTCGAGCAGGATTGAGATGGCATGGCTTGGCCCGATCATACGCAATGAAGTTTTCTTTTTCAGCGTAATTCTTGGCGCAGCAGCGTTCCTGGTCCTGCGCGAATGGATGGCCGCCCGCAGCCTGGCCGTTTCGAATGTTTCCGACGCCGCGGAACGCCGGCGTCTGGAGTGGGAACGCCGCAAGCAGCGCCGCTGGGCGTTTGCTTCGGTGTTTACCAGTACAGCGGTCATTTTGATTCTTGCCGCCGAGTTTGCCTACACGCGGGTTACGGCGACGACCGAGGCGCGCGCGATTGAAGCCGCCGGCGATGAGGTTCGCATTCCTCTTGGCGAGTTGAACGACTCAAATCTGCATGTCTACAGCGTCGACGCCAATGGGACAAGCCTGCGTTTCCTTGTGATCCGCAAACCCAACGGAAGCTGGGGCACGGCGCTGGACGCTTGTCTGATCTGCGGTATGGCCGGCTATCGCCAGGACGGTTCGAACGTGGTCTGCCGCAACTGCGCTTCCGCCATCTATATCCCGACCATCGGGCAAGCGGGCGGATGCAATCCGGTCGGCGTTCCTTCGCGAGCGGAAAACGGCGCGCTTGTGATTGATGTCTCGACGCTCGCCGAAGCGAGGAGCCGGGTATCTCATTAGAGACTGCCCCACTATGTTTTTTCGCATCGTCAGTGATTCATTTGCGCGCAAGCCGCGTCGAAAGGCGCTTGAGGCTGCCGCGCTTGCGCTTGGCATGGCGGTAGCTACGGCCACGCTGGAAGTCGCGCTCGACGTCGGCGACCGCCTGGCGCACGAATTCCGCTCTCTCGGTGCAAATCTGCTCGTTACTTCTGCAACGGATACGCTTCCTCTCGAAATCGGCGGCGTCGATTACCGTCCCGTGGATGCCGGCGCTTACTTGCCCGAGGGCGAGCTCGGCAAGCTCAAAACAATTTTCTGGCGCAACAACGTCGTGGGATTTGCTCCATTCCTGGACGTTCCGGTGGAGATCGTACCGGCATCTGCGCCGGGAAATCAGACTCCGGGGGCAGGCTCGCGAGAAACATTGATCGGAACGTGGTACAGCCACACCGTCGATGTTCCCGACGGCAGCAAATTCGTCACGGGTGTTTCCTCGACGGATCCGTGGTGGCATGTCGATGGTCGTTGGTTCTCCGATGGCTCGGACGAATCCCTGATCGGTGCGGGGCTTGCCAGCCGCATGGGTCTGCGCGCGGGAGACACGATCACGGTCCGCGCCGGAGCGCGCGCGCACACACTCACCATCACGGGCGTCATTTCGACCGGTGGCCGCGAAGACAACGCCATCCTCGCGCCGTTGCAAATTGCGCAGGAGCTTGCCGGCCGGACCGGCCGGTATCGCCGCCTGCTGGTCAGCGCGCTGACCAAACCGGCAGACGCGTTCTCGGAGCGCGATCCCGCTACGATGACGCCGGTGGAATACGACCGCTGGTATTGCAGCCCGTACATTTCGTCGATTTCGCACCAGATGCAACAGGAGTTGCCGGGGATCGAAGTCCGCGCGATCCGCCAGGTCGCCGAGGGAGAAGGCCGAATCCTCACGCGGGTTGGCAGCCTAATGTGGATGGTTACATTCGCTGCGCTGTTTGCCGCAGCGCTTGCCGTGGGCGCCACGTCCGCAACGACCGTGCTCGAGCGGCGCTCTGAAATCGGATTGATGAAGGCGCTAGGTGCGAGCCATCGCGCGGTCGGTGCATTTTTTCTTGCCGAGCAACTGCTCCTGGCCCTGATCGGTGGAATTGCAGGCTACGCGATCGGTCTGGGGCTGGCTCGGGTTCTCGGTATAGGAATTTTTGGGATTGCTCCTGCAGTTCGATTGATCCTTTTCCCCATCGTGATCGGCCTGGCCGCCGTCGTGGCGCTGCTTGGCAGCCTGGTGCCGCTTGGGCGCACATCACGCGTCGATCCCGCCCCCGTATTGCGGGGAGAGTGAAGACGTGGCGTCCCATTCCCGTTCAATGTTCTGGCGAATCTTTCGGCAACTGCTCCGCGCAAGCCGCGGGCGGCTCACGGTCGCTCTGATCGCGCTTTCGAGTGGAGCTGCGATTTCCTCGGCGCTTCTGAATATCAATCTGGACGCGGAACAGAAATTGACGCATGAATTTCGCACGCTCGGCGCCAACGTGGTTGTCGCGCCGCCTTTGGCCGGCAGCGACGCTGCGCTGGCGGATGCCGCCGTCATGGAACGCATCGCTGTGCTACGCGCCCCGCAACTGGCCGGCGCAGCGCCGTATCTCTACGTTGCCGCAAATGCCGGCACGCAGCCTGTCATTTTGGCAGGCACTTGGTTTGATCAGGTAGCAAAGATGAATTCGTGGTGGAAGGTGGAAGGCGCATGGGTTGCTTCGCGCGATGACCGATTGCACTGCCTGGTGGGCCAGGCCGCGGCGCGCCAACTTGGGCTCGCGCCCGGGAGTCAGATTGATCTGCGCGCCGGCGAGCACGACGTTTCGCTGACTGTCAGCGGAATCGTCACGGCGGGCAGCGCGGAGGACAATCAAGTTTTCACGAGTCTCGACGTCGCACAAAATCTTGCGGGCTTGCCCGGCCGCGTGAGTCTCGTCCAGTTGAGCGTATCGGGGACGCCTTCCGAGATCGAGGCATTTACGAGCCGTCTGGCCGGCACCTTGCCTGGCCTCGAAGTTCGTCCGGTGCGCCAGCTTGCCGCGGCTGAGGGATCGATTCTGGGGCGGATTCGCGGCCTGATTTTCTGGACGATCACCCTCATCCTTGTGCTCACAACGCTCGGTGTGCTTGCTTCGATGGCCGCGCTTGCGATGGAGCGCAGCCGGGACGTCGGTTTGATGAAGGCGCTCGGTGGGTCCGTGTCGCGAATCATGCGGCTGTTTCTCACCGAGGCCGCCGCTCTGGGCGTAATCGGCGGCACAATCGGATTTGCGATCGGCGTCGTGCTCGCGCGGTGGATCGGAGGTCGCGTGTTCGGCGTTGCCATTTCCCCGCGCCTGATCGTCTTTCCCATAACAGTTGCTCTAGCGGTGGCCGCGGCGCTGACGGGTGCGCTCCCGCTGCGGCTGCTCGGACGCGTGCGCCCGGCAGAGATCTTGCGAGGAGAATGATGGCGCCTCTGGTCCAGGTGGAACATCTCGAAAAGCGCTTCGACGACGTTCGCGCCCTCAATCGCGTAAGTTTTGAGGTCGAGGCCGGCGAGTGGATCGCCATTATGGGACCGTCGGGTTCCGGTAAGACGACGCTGATCAATATTCTTGGAGGTCTCGACCACCCTACCTCAGGGCGCGTCGTGGTGGATGGCATGGAGATCGGCCAGCTCGGTGAGCGTGAGCTGACCCGATATCGCTCCGAGAAAATCGGTTTCGTCTTCCAGCAATTTCACCTCGTACCGTATCTCACGGCGCTTGAAAACGTCATGCTGGCCCAGTATTTCCACAGCATCACCGATGAAAATGAGGCCGCGGAAGCGCTGCGCCGCGTTGGCCTGCGGGACCGGCTGGAGCACCTTCCAGCGCAGCTTTCGGGCGGTGAGCAGCAACGCGTGGCCATCGCGCGCGCGTTGATCAATCATCCGAAACTCATTCTGGCCGACGAGCCGACCGGCAATCTCGATGAAGTCAACGAGACCATCATACTGAACCTGTTGCGCGAACTGCATTCCGCCGGGCACACGATTCTCGTCGTTACGCATTCCCAGGCCATAGGAAACCTCGCGGACCGCCGTATTGAGCTGGAACACGGGCGTCTTGCGCGAATCACCGCTCCTTCCGCGGCAGACGAGGAAGGCTTCGACCATGTGCTGGAGCAGATCTGGATGTGCGGAGAGAATGGCGCGGCGGCGCGCACGGACCACATCCGGCGAGACTCTTCGGGGGACCCGGCAGGGACTCTCAGCCGAATGGCGGATCTTGCTTTGATCGAGATCCACGATTCCGAAATCCGCTTCACGGAAAGTGGGAGCCGCCGCGCGCGCGACGTCGTTCGCCGCCATCGGCTCGCCGAGCGTCTTCTGACCGATACATTTTCCCTGGATACTCCGGCGGCCCATTCCGAGGCGTGCAAATTCGAGCACATCATCAGTCCCGACCTCGACCAAAAAATCTGCGCGTTCCTGAACCATCCTCGGACTTGCCCGCACGGACATCCGATTCCGCAGGGGAAGTGCTGTCCCGCACGTTGAGGCTGGGCGCGAAGTTTGTGGGACCCTGCGGCCAGAATCGGAGAAGGCTTCTGCTAAGATAGCTTTGCGATGCCATTACCTCTCAATGAAAAAAGAAAACCTGCCAGTGTAAAGGTGCACGTGTCCTCCGGGGCCGGCGTCGACATTGCGTGGGCCGACGGCCACGCCAGCCATTACGGCTTCGCATATCTCCGGGAAAAATGCCCGTGCGCGATGTGCAGCGATGAGCGGCTGAAGAAGGAAGGGCTGGCGCAAGCGGCGCCCGGGTTAAGTTCCGCGGCGCTTCCCATGTTCAAGCCAAAACCAAGCGCTCGTGCGGCTCATGCAGTCGGCAACTACGCTCTGCAGATCGACTTCAATGACGGGCACACTACCGGCATCTACAGCTTCGACTATTTGCGGACCATCTGCCCGTGCGAAGCGTGCATTCGCGAATTTCGTGCAACTCCGGAGCCATCCCCCCGCTAGACAACACGGCGCAAACATGCCAAAATGCCGATCTTTATATATATAATTTAATGCCTCATGTCATTGACACCCACGGGCCCAAGCTCTGAACCTTCGCGCATCGTAACGATTCCCCGCGTCGTCGTGGCCACCACGGCCATGCTGACGTTCATTTCTTTTTGGCGCGCCGCAGCCATCGTCCTCAATGATCTCGCTTCGTCGGCCTATTACGCCGGCGGCGAGTCGGAAAGCTTCATCGGCAAATCGGCGCCGTGGTTCATTCTTGGCGTCATGCTGTTTTCCTACTGCGTCCGCGCCGTCTATGTCGAAAGCTGCAGCATGTTTGTGCGCGGCGGTGTGTATCGCGTCGTCAAAGAGGCGCTGGGCGGGACGCTCGCAAAATTTTCTGTTTCGGCATTGATGTTCGATTACGTCCTGACCGGCCCGATCAGCGGCGTTTCAGCCGGACAATACCTGGCCGGGCTTCTGAATGAGCTGTTCGCTTACTTTCACGTGGGTGTTGTTCTCCCCGAGAACTCGACAGCCGCGTTTTTCGCCGTAGTAGTTACGCTCTATTTCTGGTGGGAGAACATCAAGGGCATTCCCGAATCGAGCCATAAAGCGCTGCGGATCATGCAGATCACAACAGTGATGGTCGCGCTTTTGATCGTCTGGTGCACGTACACGATCTGGGTCCGCGGTGCGCACCTCCCGCCGTTTCCATGGCCTTCCAATATTCAATTGGATAATAGATCCCTCGGATGGCTCTACGGCAGCCAGCTCGTGAAAATGATTCCGATGATCGCGGTCTTCGTTGGCATCGGACATTCTGTTCTGGCCATGAGCGGCGAGGAGTCTCTCGCGCAGGTCTATCGCGAGATGGAGGCTCCCAAGCTGCCGAATTTGAGGAAGGCCGGCCTGGTGATTTTCGTCTACAGCCTGTTATTTACTTCGCTCGTATCGTTTTTCGCCGTGATGATCATCCCGGACGGCACGCGAGGCAAGTATCTGGAGAACCTCATCGGCGGACTGTCCATGAATCTGGTGGGGCCGTTCACCTTGCGTCTGGCATTCCACGTTTTCGTGGTGGTGGTGGGCACGATGATTCTGGCGGGCGCAGTCAACACGGCGATCGTGGGCTCCAACGGCGTGCTCAATCGGGTGTCCGAAGATGGCGTGCTGACGGGCTGGTTCCGGCAGCCGCACCGCAAGTTCGGCACGTCACATCGCATCATTAACATGGTCGTCGCCTTCCAGATTCTGACGATTTTCGCCAGCCGCGGCGACGTCACATTTCTCGCGAACCTTTATGCTTTCGGCGTGATCTGGAGTTTTACGATGCAGGGCATCGCGGTTCTCGTGATTCGGTACACACATCCCGGCGACCGGGAATATCGCGTGCCCGGGAATTTCCGGCTATTCGGCAGGCAGATTCCATTGGGCCTTGGGCTGATCACGCTCGCGTTGTTCTTGATTGCCATCGTGAACTTGTTTACCAAGCCCAGTGCAACCGTTGCGGGTCTTGTTTTTTCATTTGTAATGTTCGGCGTGTTTTCGGTTTCTGAGCGCGTCACGCACCGGAATCGCGGCAGCGCGCACGTGGAAATGGACCAATTCAACGTGACCGCGCAGGAGGAGCTTTCACCGCAGAGCGTGGGCGTGCGCCCGGGCAACATATTGGTTCCAGTGAGCAATTATCACGCGCTCTATCACCTGCAGGCCGTTCTGGATCGCGTCAAGCCCGAGCGCCGCGATGTCGTTGCGCTCCACATCCGTCTTCTTCGGCGGTCCGCCTCGGGCTCGAGCGAGCTCGAAGCCGAGCAACTCTTCGGCAGCATCGAGCAATATTTGTTCACGCAGGCTCTGTCACTCGCTGAAAAGCGCGGGAAAACCATTCGTCTGGCTGTCGTCTCGGCGAATGACATGTGGGGCGGCATTCTGAATGCCGCCGTGAAGCTCCAGTCCAATACCATTGTGCTAGGGCGGTCTGCGAAGCTGACTGTAGCTGAACAGGCTCGTGAAATCGGCCTCGCGTGGGAACAGCTCCAGGACCCCCGGCCGCAATTCAATCTCGAGATTTTTGCGCCAGGCGGTCAGCGGGAATTTTTCCTATTAGGACCCCATGCACCGGATCTGACTTCCAATGAAGTCCGGCTGATCCACCGCCTCTGGCTGCGCTTCAGCGATTTAGTTTCCCCTGACGAGCTTCATCATCACGACGTAGTTCACTTCGCTCTCGATGAAGTCTTGCATGAATTGCAGGAAGGCAAGGAAGCAGATGTCGTTGCCCGCCTGAAGCGCCACGTCGAACGGAACAAGACCGGGCGCCCTGAATCATCATAATTTTTGCCGGGATCAAGCAGGCCGAAGTTCCGACGTGCAGTGGGCGCACTTCGTCGCCTTGACCGGAACGGCAGACAGGCAGTGGGGACAGTCGCGCGTGGCGGGGGCTGCCGGGGCCGGTGCCGGCTTTGGCGCCAGACGATTCACCTGGCGCACCAGCAGGAACACGGCGAAAGCCACGATCAGAAAATTGATGATCGTATTCAGGAACAGACCGTAGTTGAGTGTCGCCGCACCCGCCGCCTTTGCCGCCGCCAGTGTGTCGTAGTGCGTTCCCGACAAACTCACAAAAAGATTTGAGAAATCCACGTGGCCGAGCAGCCTTCCGATCGGGGGCATCAGGACGTCCTGGACGAACGAATTGACGATCTGCCCGAACGCCGCACCTATAATGATGCCTACCGCCATATCGAGCACATTTCCCCGCATGGCAAATTCCTTGAACTCTTTGATCATTGTCGGACTCCTTTCGCCAATCAAACCAATAGTGGACTAATTGACCCGAAGCGAGAGCACGGCGCTGACCAGGCCGCGAAGAATCAGGATGCCGCCAGCGACCGCCAGGACCGTCCCAACCCAACGGAATTCCACAAATACCAATCCAAGCATCATCAAACCCACGATTGCAAGCGACACTCCGCCAACACGCACCGCCGTGCGTTCGGCTGTCCGCGCGGCCCGCTTCGTATTCCTCCACGCGCGGATGCCCCAATACACTAGCATGGCTCCCAGGCCCAGCCACGCGGGTTTCCGGGGATCAAACATGAACCTGCCGTTCAGTCCGACCCACACAAGAAGGCCCCCGAGCAATACGAAAATCATCTCGGTCATCATCCGGAATAAATTTGCCGGGCTTGGCATGGCAGCGCCGCGGGGGATCAGACCCGCTCAATCCGCAATGATTTCAGTACGACTGGTTCTTTGGGTTTGTCGTTCGCCCCGCGTGGCAATTCCGAGATTTTTGTGGCAATGTCCAGCCCTTCGACCACATCGCCGAAGATCGCGTGCTTGTTGTCCAGCCAGGGAGTCGGCGCGACAGTAAGGAAAAACTGGCTTCCGTTCGTGTTGGGCCCTGCGTTGGCCATCGAAAGTTTGCCCGCCTTGTCATGCCGCAGAGAGGCGTGGAACTCGTCGGCGAAACGATAACCGGGGTCACCGGTTCCCGTCCCGAGGGGGCATCCGCCCTGAATCATGAATTGCGGGATCACGCGATGGAAGGCCAGCCCGTCGTAAAACGGCCGCTTCACTTTCTGCCCCGTGCGCGGGTCTTTGAATTCCTTTGTTCCTTCCGCAAGACCGATGAAATTCGCGACCGTCTGCGGAGCCTCCTTTTCGAACAAGCGGCAGACAATCGTCCCTTGCGAAGTTTCGAATACGGCATAGGTTCCTGGTGCGCGGCTCAAGGTTTCCTCCTCAGGAAAGCGAAATGCGCAGGCATTATCGCGCATTCCGCGCGGCGAGACCAGCGCCGGGCAGGGTGCGAGCTTCGGGGCAAACTTTCCGCAAGCACGGGCGCGCGCCTCAATGTTAAACTTCCCTGCTTTGCGATTTGCATCGTGGGGCCCGGTTGATGAATCGAATTGAGGGCAGGGGGAACACCACTTGAACAATGTCATCATTATAGGCAGCGG
>JBGPXQ010000117.1:0-7562 GCA_041492805.1 Terriglobia bacterium
AACATCCGCAGATGCCATCGCAAAAAGCGATGCCGAAGCCGAAAACGAATTGCAGAAAGCGCTCGCCAATGCCGGGAACGACCGCGCGGCGCTGGTGCGCAATCTGGAGAACTATCTCCAGCGATTCCCGGATTCGCCGCGACGCGCAGGCGTCTATCGCGCGCTCGTCGAATCCTGCCAGCAACTGCGGGACAACTCGTGCGCCCTCGACTATGCGGAGAGGCTGATCGCCATCCAGCCTGAGGACTCCGAAATGATGATGCTGGCAGTCGGCATGCTCCGGGAGCAGGGAGATTCCGCGAGCCTCACTCGGGCGAATGGCTACATCAGCCGCGTCCTCGATCGCATCGAAAAATCAAAACCAGACGAGCGGCCCACGCGATCGTCCCTCGCGGATTGGCAGGATCACCGCGACAATCTTCGGGCAGGTCTTTATCTTCTCCGCGGACAGATTGAAAATTCGCAGCGCAAATTCGATGTCGCAGGAAAAGACCTGACGTTGAGCTTTGGAATTCACCCCAACGCTGCCGCCGCCAAAACGCTTGGTGAAATCGCTGAAATGCGGCGCGACCTTCCGACTGCGATTGAAGAATATACATATGCGTTTGCCCTTCCTGAGACCGGTCCTGGAGGAAAGGTGGACCGCCGGGAAGTCCGCTGGAAACTTGGCAATCTGTGGATTCAGGTTCATGGAACCGAAAAAGGCCTGGGAGAAGAAATCCTCGCCGTGTATGACCGAATGACAGCCCCTCCCGCGAATCCGGGTCCCGTGGCGCGGAACAAGAGGGCAAAGGATGTCTTTGGATACGTGCTTAGAAACCTGGACGGATCGCCTCTCCCGCTCGCTCCGCTCCGGGGAAAGATCGTGGTGCTCAGTTTCTGGGCGACCTGGTGCGGCCCGTGCCGGGAGCTTGAGCCCGAGCTGAGCCAGTTGGCGAAAGCCTATGCGGGAGAATCTGCGATCACCTTTCTGGCCGTGGACACGGATGAGGACGAAACACTCGTCGCTCCTTTTCTGGCGCATGAAAAATGGGGGCTATCGGTTGTTTTTGCGGATGGGCTGGACGAGTTCCTGGGTGTCACTTCGCTTCCGACGCTCTTGATCCTAGATCGCAGCGGGAAAATATCTTACCGTGTGAACGGCTATACGCCCGACAACTTTTCTGAGTCCGTGGTCTCCGCGATCCAGGCGGCGCTTGCTCCCGCGCAACGAGAATAGCTTCTCATGGGCGCAATTTGTCAATCAGCGTGTATTCGACGAGGGCCGTGCCCCCGAACGCCGCGCAGCTTTGCTTGCCGCGAGGATCGTATTGACGTGAATGCGAATGGTGTCCTTCACCTGGCGCGCGTAACCGCCTGCCAGCGTGATCGCCACGGGAACCTGATTCCGCCGTGCGTAGTCGAACACCAGTGCGTCGCGGCGCCCGAGGCCTTCCATCGTCAGCGCCAGCCCGCCTAGTTGGTCCTCACAATAGGGATCTGCGCCGGCCACATAAAATAATAGCTGCGGTGAAAATTCCTCGAATGCGCGATGCAAGTTTCTTTCCAGGACCGCTAGATAGTCGTCATCGCCGATTCCATCCGGCAAGTCGATATCAATCGTCGAAGAAGGCTTGGGATACGGGTAGTTGTTTTCCTGATGAATAGAGAGCGAGAAAACACTTTCATCATCGCGAAAAATCGCAGCCGTGCCATTCCCCTGATGAACGTCCGTATCCACGACCATGGCTTTCTGGATCGCGCCGTCATGTTGCAGGCGGCGAATGGCGATCGCCACGTCGTGGAGCACGCAGAACCCTTCCCCGTGATCGGGGTAAGCGTGGTGAAAACCGCCTCCAATACTGGCAGCCCAACCGTCGGCAAGCGCGCGCTGCCCTGCAAGAATCGATCCACCTGCCGCGAGCCAGCACGCCGCCATCAATTCTCTTGAGTAAGGGATCTCCAGCCGCATGATTTCGGTGTGCGTCAGCGTGCCGGTCTTCAGTTTGTGAACATATTCCGGCGTGTGGACGCGGAGCACATCTTCATCGCTTGCCGGTTCCGGCTTGATGATGTCCGCGGCCTCCGCGATGCCGTCCGCGAGAAGTTGGTCATGCACCATGCGGTATTTTTGCGAAGGAAACACGTGCGGCCCCAGATTCAGATCGTAGCGGTCATCGTACACAAGCTTGAATGGCAACATGGCTTTTGAGCCTACCCCGAAGCTTTTCACGACGCAAATTCGAATCGCGGGCCAAAGTTCAATCACCAGTCGTCTTGCTGGCTTGCACCGGCAAAAATTGTGATACGCTTCTAACGATGCGTCGTGCTCATGCCATTCTTGTGATCCTCGCCCTGCTGGCTGCCCCGCTCGCGCTCGTTGTCCGTGCCGCGGGTGGCGATATAGCCGGATGCAATCGCATGTGTTGCCTTTCGCACAGTTCGCACGCTTCTCACTCGCATCGCCCAGCGCAGCGCTCCATGGCGCAGGGAGCGTTTTGCCATCGCGGCGCCGCGGACAAGGATTGCGGCTGCTCCATGAAACCCTCCAATCAACACGTTGACTACGGATTCCTCGCACCCATCGTGCCCACGACTACGTCTGTGATCGCGTCCGTGGCGATTCCACAGGCGTCGCGCCAAGTTTCCGCGCCGCGTTCAGATTCGATTGCCACAAGGTTTCTCTCTTCTCCCTTCAAGCCTCCTCGAGCCTAACGCCGTTTCTCCGGCAGCAGACTCACAATTCCAGGGGAGGATTTACATGCGTAGGCTCGGGCCTTTTTTGCTCGTTGCGGCATTTTTGATCGCGACACCGCTTGCGCGAGCGACTATTTTCGGAAATATTCGAGGAATCGTTCACGATCCGGAGCACCGGCCGATCGCCGGCGCGCAAGTGAAGCTCCAATCGGCAACGTCTGATTGGCAGCGCTCCGTGCTAACCGATCAAGACGGTATTTTCCAGTTTGACGCCGTCCCAATCGGCGAATACACGATCACCGTAACCCACTCGGAATTCCAGGACGTCGCGCAACATGTGGTCGTGCAATCCGGCAGCTCGCCCGTCCTGCATTTTCCGATGAATATCTCAGCTGTGAACCAGCGGGTGGAAGTACGGGCAGTTCCGGGAACAATTGATGTGGAGACCTCTACCACCGAAACGCTCATCACGCGCTCGGCCATCGAACAGACTCCTGGCGCGAATCGCACGAATAGCCTCGCGATGATTACCGACTACGTCCCAGGCGCGTATATGGTGCACGACCAGCTTCACATCCGCGGCGGGCACCAGGTGAGCTGGCTGGTGGATGGCGTTCCGGTGCCTAACACCAGCATCGCAAGCAACGTTGGCCCGCAGTTCGATCCCAAGGACGTGGATTATCTCGAGGTACAGCGCGGCGGTTACGCTGCGGATTATGGCGACCGCACTTACGGTGTCTTCAATGTCGTCCCGCGCACGGGATTTGAGCGCGACAACGACGCGGAAATCCTCACTTCCTACGGAAGTTTCAATCAGACCAACGATCAAATCAGCCTGGGCGGACACACGCAGCGCTTCGCTTATTACACCAGCTTCAACGGCAATCGTTCCGACTACGGCCTGCAAACTCCTGTCGAGCCCGTCATCCACGACATGGGAAACGGCTTCGGTGGATTCAGCTCGCTCGTGTTTAACGCCACCCCGAACGATCAGTTGCGCCTGGTCACATCTCTTCGCCGCGACTTTTATCAGGTGCCCAACACGCCCGACCAGCAAGCGCCTTGCCCGCCCGTCCTGCCGCCTGATTCCACGTGCAACGTCCGCGACACGAATCGCGAATCGGATGCTCTTGTAAACTTTTCCTGGGTGCACACGCTCAGCCCCGGCGCGGTCGTCACCGTTTCGCCGTTCTTTCATCACAATAGCGCGCTCTTCGACGGCGGCCCGAACGATCAACCCAGCATCACCCTGGATCACCGTGCGTCGAATTACCTGGGCCTGCAACCATCTGTCGCGATTGTCAAAGGCAAGAACAGCCTGCGCGCGGGCCTTTACGTTTACGGCCAGCACGACGATTCATTCTTCAGCGTCACGCCAAATCCGCTCGTCACTCCCGTCACCGCTCAACGCGAAGCTCTCTGGGGCAATCTTCAGTCCATTTTCCTCGAGGACCAATTTAAAGCTACCTCGTGGCTTACACTGAACGGCGGCGTCCGCCTCACGCATTTTCAAGGCTCTGTGAATGAAAATGCGGCAGACCCACGCGTCGGTGCCGCGATTCGCATCCCCAAATTAAATTGGACCATTCGCGGATTCTACGGCCGCTATTATCAGGCGCCCCCGCTCGACACGCTTTCAGGTTCGCTTCTAGGCGATCAGGCATTTCTGCCACTTCATGGCGAGCGCGATGAACAATGGGAAGTCGGGCTTGCGATTCCCTTCCACGGGTGGGTGTTCGATACGGATTATTTCCATACCGTCGCGCACAATTTCCTCGATCACGACGTTCTCGGAAACTCAAATATCTTTCTGCCTCTCACGATTCAGTACGCTCGCATCCACGCCTGGGAAACCACGTTTCGCTCGCCGGAACTTTTTCACCGCGCGCGATTCCATCTCGCCTATTCTCACCAGTACGCGCAAGGAGCGGGGCCTGTCACTGGCGGCCTCACGGATTTCACGCCGTCCGCCATCGACTATTTCTATCTCGATCACGACCAGCGCGACACGCTCAGCACCGGCTACCAGGTTCAACTTCCGGCGCACACATGGACAACCGGCAACGTGAATTTCGGATCCGGATTCCTCAATGGAGACGGCCCGGAACATCTGCCTTCGCATACGACCTTCGATCTTTCGCTTGGAAAAAGTTTCGGCGAGCGGCTGTCACTCACCTTCACCGCCATCAACGTAACCAACACGCGCTACTTGCTCGATACCAGCAACACCTTCGGCGGAACGCATTTCAACGAGCCGCGCCAATTCATGACACAAATCCGCTGGCGCTTTCACTACTAGGTGTTCGAAGCCGATAGTCAGTTGAAGTTCGACAGCGTGAGAATTAATTCTGCCGTTCGAGGATGAAATCGGGGACCGCCATCAAAGCGCGGCGGTAATCTGTATCTGGTAGTTCACTCAACGCAGCCTTGGCGCGGCAGACGTATTCGCGTGCAAGTTTAGCGGAGCGATCGAGCGCGCCCGTTTCACGCACAAGCCGCGTAATTTGCTCGGGCCGCACACTCATGAAGCCGCGCTCTTCGAGCACTTTTGCAACCAGCGCCCGCCCGCCCGCGCCGTTTCCGCTGCGGCCGTCGCCATCAACCGGCGTGGCCGCTCGCTGTGCTTCCAGCGCGAAAATCAGTGGCAGCGTCACTTTGCCCTCTTTCAAATCGCTCAGCACCGGTTTCCCCAATTGCTCCGGTGACGCCGTAAAATCCAGCAAGTCATCCACGAGTTGAAACGCGAGTCCCGCGTTGCGCCCATATTCCGCGAGCGCGTCTTCAATATTTTTCGGCTGCCGCCCCAGCACCGCGCCCAGCCGCGAGCATCCGCTGAAGAGGCACGCCGTCTTGCGGTAGGCAAGCTCGGTCGCTTCCGTCTCCGTCAAATCAATTCGACCCAGCCGCGTCAATTGCAGCAGCTCGCCCTCCACCATGTTTTGCGTGAGATCAATCAGGATGTCGAGGATCGCAAAATTCCGCTCGCGCAGCGCCATTTCAAACGACTGCATGTACAGCCGGTCGCCGGCGAGCACACTCATATGATTTCCCCACCGTGCGTTCGCGCTCGGACGTCCTCGGCGCGTGTTCGCGCCATCAATCACGTCATCGTGAATCAGCGTTGCGTTGTGAATCAGCTCCACCACCGCACCCAGCCGGATTGCGCCCGGCCCGCGATATCCCGACGCTCCCGAGGCCAGCAGCAACAGCGCGGGACGCAGCCGTTTCCCGCCGCTTTCACGAAGGTAGGACGAAATCTGAGACACCGGTTCGATGGCCGCGGAATTCTGTGCGGTGATCTCCTGCTCGACGAGGGCCAGGTCCTCGCGTATCAGGTCAAAAATTCCCCGCGCTAGTTGGACCGCAAAGGCCATCCCAAGCAATCACCTTGGCTGGGCGGAAGATGCGTTGGCGCCGAGCCGGAAGAATCGTCGAAAATTGGCCGCTGTGGTGGCGGCAATTTCGTCGCTGCCCAAGTCTCTCACATTCGCCAACGCCTGCGCTACCTCCACCACGAACGCCGGCTCGTTGCGTTTTCCGCGGCGTCCCTGGGGCGGCAGAAACGGCGAATCCGTTTCCGTCAGCAGCCGGTCGAGCGGCAGTTCACGCGCCACGTCGCGCAGATTCTGCATCTTCGGGTACGTGACATTGCCTGCGAAAGAGACCATGAAGCCCATGTCGAGCCCGCGCCGCGCATCTTCGATCGTCCCGGTGAAGCAGTGAAGAATTCCCCCCAGCCCGCTCGATCGCCACTCGCGTTCGAGAATGTCGAGGCAGTCCGTCCAGGCATCGCGGCAGTGAATCACGATCGGCAGCTTCGCCGCGCGCGCGTGCTCGAGCTGGCGACGAAAAACTTCCTGCTGCACCTCGCGCGGTGAGTGGTCGTAATAATAGTCGAGGCCGATCTCCCCCCAGGCAATCACGCGCGGGTGCCGTGCCAGTTGGTCGAGCTGCTGGAAATGTTCTTCAGTCGCAAGCTGCGCTTCGTGCGGATGGATTCCGACGGTCGCGTAAATCCAGTCGTGCTCCTCGGCAAAGGGGATCGCCGCATTCAGTCGATGGGGGCCGGTGCCGCTGCCGATGGCGAGCAGCGTTTGTATTCCCGCTGCACGCGCGCGCTCGAGCACCGCCGGGCGATCTTCATCGAATTGTGGAAATTCCAGATGCGCGTGTGAATCGATGATTTCCAATCAGGAATCCTCGAAGCGAGTTTCTTCGGCCCGATGGCATCGGGCCTCAGGATGGTGATGCTCGATGCATCGTCATTTCAGTCTTGCGCCGACCGGAATATCTTCGGTGAACGTGCACAGCACCGGCCGCCCTTCGGGGCCGGCCGATGCCGCGACGATCATCCCGTTCGATTCCTGGCCGCGCATTTTTCGCGGCGCCAGATTCACAACCACCACTACCTTGCGCCCGACGAGCTCTTCGGGCGTGTAATACTGCGCGATGCCGGCGAGCACCTGGCGGACTTCGTCGCCGATGTCCACCATCACTTTCAGTAGCCTGTCTGCGCCCGCTACTTTCTCGGCCGATTTCACGATGCCGACGCGCATCTCCACTTTGGCGAAATCTTCGATACTGATTTTCGCCCCCGGTGCAGGCGCCGCCGCTGCCGCTGCGCCACCCGCCGTCGTTGCTCCGGCTGGAGGCGTTGCGCCTGCCGCAGGCTGGGTGCTCCCCGGATTCCGTATCTCTTCTTCCATTTTTGCGATCCTTTCCGATGCTTCTTTTTTGTCCACGCGCGGAAACACCGCCTCGGGCTTCCCGATCCGCGTTCCCGGCTTCAATCCACCCCATTGCAACTCATCGATTCGAACATCCCCCAACTTTCCTGACTGTCCAAGCTGCCCCCATATTTTCTGCGTGGCATCAGGGATCACGGG